>CANQQW010000012.1 GCA_947626075.1 uncultured Clostridia bacterium | reverse complement strand
CCGAAGGCGGTGGAGGGATTCATTGTGAAATCGAAAAGGAATCCCCCAGTCGGCTCCGCCGACAGCCCCCTTTAACAAGGGGGCCTCATTGCGCCAAATCATAATTTACGCTTCCGTCTTAAATTCCTTTATCGCCTCAGCCTGTTCCGCTGTTATAACACCGGCTTCAACAAGCTCGTCAACTCCGTCCGTACGCGACGCTTTTCTTTCCTCAAACGCCGCGTGACGCTCGTCCGGCGTCATATCCGCCGTGTTTTCATACATTGCGCTTATATCCTCGTGCTTTTTCGCCGCGTATTCGGATATAGCGTCGGCTGTCGCTTGGTCGATTATACCCGCCTCAACGAGATCCTCGCTGTCGTAGTGAGCTTTATCCATACCGCCTCTATGGGCTTTGCCTTGTCTGTAGCTGTAATCAGCCGTGTTTTCCGTTTCATCGTCCGTATCGGCTTTTTGTGAATAAACAAACGTCTGCTCGCCGCCTGCGCCGTAGTGGTTCGCCTTACCTTTCATGTAGCCGTAATCAGCCGTTTCCTCCGCGAAAACCGTACCCATTGATGCGATTACCGCCGCAGCCGATACAGCCGCACATACCTTTTTAATTCTGCCGTTCATATTAAACAGCTCCTTTCGATAATTTTGCAATCCTTTTGATTACGGCTTTATTATACGGCGCGATTGTGTGGAAAGTATGTTCGGTATGTGGAATTTATGTGGAATTTAAAAAGGAACGTATTTTTTATACGTCCCTTATCCCTTTATTCTCTTATACGGCGCTTTGGCGCGGAGCAGGGCGGAAAGTCCGTCCGCGCTTTCCTTTACGTTTTCCTTATCCACTATGCTTACGCTCGCGACGTCGTGATATATGAAAAAGTACTTGTTCGTTTCAAGAACCTGCATAAGCTCCGAATAATTGTAATCCGTCTCGTTCGAGTTTATTTTTTCGCGCACAAACGAATCGTAAAACGCGAAGCGCGTCGTCTGCTTCACGTCCCGCGACCTCTTGTACGGCTTTCTGTACGCCATACGCGGATAGAACAGCAAAAACGCGCCTATCCACAGCGCCAGTACCGTCCATACCGCGCCAAATCCGTTATAGTACGCGGCAAAGCCCGCTATAATGATTACAACCGCGATTATTGACGTTATTATATTGAATACCTTAAGACGCTCCTTGTAATATATCTTGTAAAAGTCCTTGTAAATCTCGGGCGACATACTCGTGAACGCGCCGAACAGCTTTCCCTGTGTTTTCTCCTCCATAACACCCTCCGTTAAATCCTCATAAATTTTTTAATGAACGCGCCGATCAACGTCGATATAAACGCGAACGCGATATACACGAGCGTCATAATCACAATCGTCTGCGCCATGTACGCGCCCGACTCGAAATTGTAGTACATCGGTATCGAAATTGACGCGATAACTCCCATAAACAGCGGGAATTTGAAGTTGTAGCCTTTCTTTATTCCGTATATAAGTCCCGCGAGCGCGATGAAGATGGGATTTAACATCATAAGGAAAGTTACGAGCAGTATGTTCTGTCCCTCCTCGCCCATCATTACAAGTATCAGCGGCACGATATGGAACATGACGATTGTAAGAATAATGTATATTTTGGAATCGTCCATACTGAACTCGTTCTTTTTGATTATGCTCTCTTTCGGAGCAAGCGTCTTTCTTCTCTGTTTTTTACTCATTTTCGGTTTCCTTTCATTTTGGAATATTTGCGGGCGGCCGATGACCGCCCCTACATTCTTACGCTTTCGCCGTTGGCGGCTAAATAGCGTTTTAAATCCATAATTTCTATTTCCCTGAAATGGAACAGACTTGCCGCGAGTACCGCGTCCGCCTTTCCCAAGCGAAACGCGTCCAAAAAATGCTTCATTGTACCCGCGCCGCCCGACGCTATTACGGGGATTTTGGCGTTCTCGCTTACAGCCCTCGTAAGCTCCACGTCGTAGCCCGCTTTTGTGCCGTCGCAGTCCATACTTGTGAGAAGTATCTCGCCCGCGCCCAGTTCCTCGGCCTCCCTCGCCCACTTGAGCGCGTCTTTGCCGGTATTTACCCTGCCGCCGTTTAAGTACACTTCCCAGCCGTTACCGTCCGCGCGGCGCTTCGCGTCAATCGCGCACACGACGCACTGACTGCCAAACTTATCCGCCGCTTCGCTTATAAGCTCGGGACGTTTAAGCGCGGCGCTGTTTACGGATACCTTGTCCGCGCCCGCGTTTAAGATTTTACGAAAATCCTCGACGCTGCGTATTCCGCCGCCGACGGTGAACGGTATAAATACCTCCCGCGCCACCGCGCGAACCATATCGACAACGGTTCCGCGCGCGTCCGACGACGCGGTTATGTCGAGGAACACAAGCTCGTCCGCGCCGGCTTTGTCGTACACCTTTGCACATTCCACGGGGTCGCCCGCGTCTATCAGGTTTACAAAATTAACTCCCTTTACCACCCTGCCGTTTTTCACGTCAAGGCACGGTATTATTCTTTTCGCGTACATATTTACTCCTTACAGATTTATAAAATTCCTCAAAATCGTCATGCCGACCTTTCCGCTCTTTTCGGGGTGGAACTGCGTCGCAAACACATTGCCGCTCTCAACGGCTATGCCGAGCGGCAGTCCGTATTCCGTGCGCGCGCTGACAATACCCATGTCGGCGGGATTTATATAGTACGAATGGACAAAGTACATATACGGCTCCTCGCCTATGTCTTTAAGTATTTTGCTTTCTTTTGTAACGGTAATACTGTTCCAGCCCATATGGGGTATTTTAAGTCCCGTATCGGGTATTTTTATCACCTTACCCTTAAACACGCCGAGTCCCTTTACCCCGGGGCTTTCCTCGCTTTCCTCAAACAGCAGGTGCAGTCCCAGACATATGCCCAAAAACGGTTTACCGCTCGCGGCGGCGCGTCTTAACGTATCCGAAAGACCGCGCTCGTCCAAAGACTTCATTGCATCGCCGAACGCGCCGACGCCCGGAAGTATTACCTTATCCGCGTTAATTATCTCGTCCGCGCTGCCCGTGACAACGCACTTCGCGCCCAAAAAATCAAGCGCGTTTTTGACGCTTTGCAGATTGCCCGCGCCGTAGTCTATTATAGCTATCATAGTCCGATACACTTCCCGTCTGAAATCCTATACGACTATTTTAACATATATTTTCGTATCTTTCAACAAAAAGCGGCGCGAATTTGTATTTTTATTGACTTGAACAGCCTTTTCATATATAATATACACATAAAACAACAAGGAGAATATACGATGGATTTAACATCTCCGCGCGTGATACGCGATATACAAAACAAATTCGGCTTTACCTTTAAAAAGGGACTGGGACAGAATTTTCTTACATCGCGCGACATTCTGACAAAAATTGTTGACTCGCTCGAAAACGAAACAGATGTTCTGGAAATAGGTCCGGGCTTCGGCACGCTTACCGCCGCGCTCGCGGAGCGTATGGACAAGGTTGTGTCGGTCGAGCTGGACGACAGGCTGCTTCGCGTGCTTGAATACACGCTCGGGGATTTCGATAATATTAAGATAGTACGCGGCGATGTTTTAAAGCTCGATTTACGCTCGCTTATAAAAGATGAGTTCGGCGAAAAGAACGTAAGCGTCGCCGCCAATCTTCCTTATTATATCACGACGCCCGTGATAACAAGACTTTTGGAAGAGCGTCTGCCGCTCAATAATATAGTTGTAATGGTGCAAAAGGAGGTGGCGGAGCGTATAACCGCAAGTCCCTCGTCAAAGGAATACGGCGCGATAACGCTTCTTTGCCGATATTTCTGTGAGCCTTCGATAGTAACCGCCGTACCGGCGTCGCTGTTCGTGCCGCAGCCGAAGGTGGACAGCGCTGTACTGAAATTGCGGCTGCTTCCGAAAAGCGCCGTCAGCGCAGAAGATGAAAAGCTGCTGTTCCGTGTAATCAAAGCCGCGTTTTCCCAAAGGAGAAAAACGCTTTTAAACTGTATGTGCTCCGCTTTCCCTGTGGCTAAGGATAAGATGTCAAAGATACTTACGGAGGCGGGCATAGAGCCGTCAAGGCGCGGTGAAACGCTGTCGCTTGACGAGTTCGCGCATGTATCGGATAATCTCATAAAAATATTACGGCAATAAGGAGAAATAATTATGAACATCAAGAATGACAATACTTTGGGAGAAAAGATCATGCTTTACAGAACGTCAAGAGGAATGACAAAGAGTGAACTGGCGGATAAGCTTAATATCTCCGTCGAAACTCTTACGCGGTACGAAAACAATACAAGCATACCGAGCCACGAAACGCTGGCGCTGATGGCGGCTGAGTTTAACGTGAGTGTGAATATGCTTTTGCGCAGCTTCAACGACCCGATAAAGGAACGACGGCAAAAAAATCATGGGATATAAAATCCCATGATTTTTTATTAAAACGTGAAATCCTCCGGATTAAAATCTGTTTTTATTCTTCTCGCGCGCCTTACGGTACGTTTTAAGATGTCATACGAAAATTTTTTGCACGCCTCGCCGACTTCGGGTACGGTTTGTTTTTTTACTTCGCAGTACATACCGCCGTCCCCCTTATGCGCGTTTACGCACACGGCGCAGACTTTCGCTATATCCCGTGAGTATATCATGTCTACCCCTCCGTTACGATTACATTTTTTCCACCGTTTCAATGCCAAGCAATCCCAGGGCGGTGCGTATAGCCCGCGTTACCGCGTCTACTATTGCAAGACGCGCCTTACCTGTTTCTTCGTCAGTGCCTTCTTTCATGATAGGATTTGTGCTGTAAAACTTGTTAAACGCTTTCGTAAGATTGGTGACGTATCTGTTTATATAAAACGGCTCGTTCTTGTCCGCCGCGTCCTTAACGGCATCGGAGAAAGAATTAAGCTGCTTCACAAGCGAGTACGCCTCATCGGACACAGCCTTTGAAAAATCGGGGTTTGAGTAGTCCACTCCCTCGGCGCGGCGCAAAATACTTCTGCCGCGCGCGTAGCCGTACTGACAGTACGGAGCGCTTTCGCCCTCAAAGTCAAGCATACTGTCCCAACTGAATATAATGTCCTTTTCGCGGGAGTTTTTAAGAAATGTGTACAAAATCGCGCCGATACCGATTTTCTTCGCCGCCTCGTCCGTATCGTCCACATTGGAGCCGTTGCTTTTAATTATATTGCGTGTCTTTTCGATTGCCTCGTTTAACACGTCCTCCAAAAATACCACGTCGCCGTGCCGCGTGGACATGGCGCGTCCCGGGAACTTAACAAGTCCGAATCCCACAAACTCGCAGCCCTCGCTCCATTCCCAGCCCGCGCGCTTCATTACCTCGAAAATCTGCCTGAAGTGCAGCGCCTGAGGCGTGCCGACAACGTATATATTTTTATAGAAATCGTATGTCCTGTGACGGTAAAGCGCCGCCGCGATGTCGCGCGTGGCGTAAATCGTCGCGCCGTCCGATTTGAGTATAATGCACGGCGGAATGTTCAGGTCGGACAGGTCTACCACCTGCGCCCCGTCGGACTCCGTAAGCAGTCCCTTTTCGCGCAGAAGATTAACTACCTCGTCCATTTTATCCGAATAAAACGCCTCGCCGTTGTACGAGTCGAACGTGATACCGAGCATATCGTAAACGCGCTTGAACTCCGGCAGGGAAATATCGCGGAAGTACTGCCAAAGCGCGGTAACCTCCTCGTCGCCCTCTTCAAGTCTTTTGAAATAATCACGCGCCTCGTCCTCGAGCGACAGATTCTTCTCCGCTTCCTCGTGGAACTTGACGTAGACTTTCAAAATCTCGTTTATCGGGTCTTTTTCTATTACTTCTCTGTCGCCCCATTTGTAGTACGCGCAGATAAGCTTACCGAACTGCGTACCCCAGTCGCCCAGGTGGTTCAAAGACAGCACGTTGTAGCCAAGGTGCTTGTATATTCGCGCAAGCGAGTTGCCGACCGCGGTGGAAAACAGATGTCCTATATGAAACGGTTTCGCGATATTGGGTGAAGAATACTCCACAAGTACCGTCTTGCCGCCGCCTATATCGGACGCGCCCCACTTGTCGCCTTGCTCGCGCGCCGCCGTTACCGTAAGAGTGATAAACCTTTCGCGGTTTAAAAAGAAATTAAGATAACCGCCGACAGCCTCCGCCCTGTCTATAAGCTCGTCGCCGGACATTTTCTCCGCCAGCTCCTTTGCTATAAGCGGCGGAGCCTTGCGCATTACCTTTGCGAGCGGGAAACACGGGAACGCGAAATCACCCATGCTTTCCTCGGGCGGCACCTCGATTGAGTTTTCAACCGTTTCCCTGTCAAGCTCCGTTACGGCTGTTATTCTATCTATTATATGCTCCTTAAAATCCATTATTTTAACTCCTCTTTATCTGTACTATGCTTATTATAGCATTTACGCCGCGCTTATGCAAGACAAATAAACGGGACAAAAGAAATTTTTATGACTTCTGTAATAAAAATTAACAAAATATCTTGACATAACCATATAAAATAAGGTATAATATATGATGTTGTATGAGAAATACATCTGAATCCATCAAGTTGATTGTAAAATCGGCTTGCCGGAGGGAGGGGAAACAATGTCGGAAGTAAGAGTTAAAGATAATGAATCATTAGATAGCGCGCTTCGCAGATTTAAGCGTCAATGCGCAAAGTCAGGTGTTATGTCTGAGATAAGAAAACGTGAGCATTATGAAAAGCCGAGTGTAAAGCGCAAGAAGAAGTCTGAGGCTGCAAGAAAGAGGAAGTTCTGATTTTGGCCGCTCACATCGGGGAAATGAATGTAACGCGTATATTTCATTGCCGCAGGGGAACACTAAATTTCTGCGGGGAAACACTGACACGTGCCGCCGTATTGAGGCGGGAAATTGCGTAATGTAATGGTCTGAATATATATAGAGAGAGTTTCGGCTCTCTCTTGTATTTCCCTTTATGCTGGTATAGCTCAGTTGGTAGAGCAGCGCATTCGTAATGCGCAGGCCGCGGGTTCGAGTCCCATTACCAGCTCCACATCGGAGTAGGTTTAACCTACTCCGATTTTTTTATTGCCAAATAACGGCAGCATAAATAGTCAAGCCGGAGCATTGTAAATAAACAGCCTTACAGGCGCTTTCTGTACTTCCTGTACGTTTTTAAAAGCTCGTACAGTAACAACGTTTCGTCCTCATTGAGAAAATCAATCATTCCATGCGTTTCGCTCGGTTTGCCGCCCGCGTCGTTCGTATAATCGTTTTTTGATGAAAAACCGAATAGATAGTCCGCGGATACGCGCAATTCTTTACAAATATTGTGGAGCGTTTGAATTGCAGGCGCTTTCCTGCCGGCTTCGATTTCCCACAGAAAATTACGGGATATACCCACCCTTTCCGACAGTTTTTCCAAAGTGAGCTTCTGATCGGTACGCGTAAATTTTATTCTTTCTCCCAATAATGACAGGTTCATATAAATCACCTCACATTTATTTTACAACAATGAGCGACTTATAAAACCAACTTACAGATAGAAAAATTTTCATTTTTTATTGCAATTAGATGTAAAAAATGGTATTATATAGCTAACAGGCAGAAAAAATGTGGAAAGGAAGGTCATAATTATGATGACAAAGGGCGAAATTGCCGCAATTTTAAAAAATCTCCGTAAAATGTCCGGACTTACACAGCAGCAGCTTGCGAATCTTATGGGGCGTTCGCAGCAGGTAATCGGTCATTGGGAAACCGGTTACTCGCAGCCCGATATAAGCACGCTGCTGGAGCTTTTTGAGTTATACGACAAGAGTATTGACGAAACATTCTTGAACAGGACGCCTGTCAGCTTGGATAAGGATTACAGCCGCTTTAAGGAGGATGTCATAAAACAACTCCGACTTATGCGCCTTGAGATTGAACAGCTTAAACAGTAGCGGCGAATATTCTTATTTATTTAAACACAAAAAAGAGGACGCTTACGCGTCCTCTTTAACTATGCTTATTACTGCATTAAGTCCCAAAGCTGTGAAAGCATTGTAGCCGACTGCGCTCTTGTAGCGTTAGCCTTCGGCTGGAATGTAAGACCCTTGTCTGTGTCGATACCGTTGATGATACCGAGTGCAACAGCGTTCTTAACATCCTCCGCAGCCCAATCCGCAATCTGATCAGCGTCTATAAACGTGCTCTCAGCGGGCTCAGCCGTAATCTGCTTGTAAGCGGCAGCCTTTGCTACCATTGAAGCCATCTCTTCTCTTGAGATATTTACGTCAAACTGGTCAACCGTGAACGGAATTTCGTCCGCGATAAGGTTAGCGTTCTGAGCAGCCTTTACATACGGCATTGCCCAGTGCTCGCTTGCAAGCGACTCGTCAACGTCAAGCTTCAAAGCGTTTACGATAAGAGTAGCGAACTGACCCTTTGTAACAGTACCCTCGGGCTGGAACGTACCGTCACCCATACCGTTGATAACGCCTACGCCGTTCATCTTGAGGATGAAATCCTTAGCCCAGTGACCGCTTATATCCGTAAATACTTCCGTAGACGGTGTTGACGTAGTGCCGCTTCCGCCCTCGGGGAGAAGGCTCGCGTCAAACGCTTTCGGAGTATAGCTGTTGTTTACAAGGCTTACGTTAGCCGCCGGCTGTGTCGTGTACGTTGAACCTGAAATCTTATCGTTCATGTACCAGCTGATGTGAGGCGGCTGGTTGTAGCAGTTTGCGTTACATGCCGACGAGTTTCTGTAAATATCATCATGCGCGAGCGTATAGAAGTTATACTCTGTCGGATACGGCGTCTCGAATATTCTCAGTGAATACTGATAAACCGTCTTATCCATTTCAACTTCTACGTCCTTGCCCCAGTCGCCTGTGATTGTCATATTTTCTTTCTTCGTGTCGGAGCCTGTTATAGCGTATGAAACGATTTCCTCTCTCCAGTCGCCGAGGAGGTCAGCCTGAACGTTTACATTACCCTTTGTGCTGTTTATCGAGTGCGAACCCTCGCCCACAAAGATCTCATCAAACTTCTTCGTGCTGTCGTTCCACTTTGTAATTGTGATTTCCTGACCTGCGCCTCTGTGGTCCTGAAGCTCATCCTGGAGGTCGCCGTCCCAGTAAATTCTGCCGTTCATGGAAGCACCGAGATCGGGAAGCTCGTTACCCTTGTCGTCCCAGTAACCTGACGAGCCGGCGCCCCATGCTACATAATATGAATCACCGTAACCGATGTTTGCAATCATACCACGGCCTGTATCCTTAACGCCGTTATGCATCTGATAGAACTCACCCGTCTTAGCGTTCTGTACCGTAAGACCCCACTGATGACGGTCCTCAGGAGCTCCGCCCGAAGCGGCTGCACTTGAGTTCTTGAAGATTGTGTTCGACGTGATAAACGGCGAAAGCTGCTCGCTGTTAAGCGCGAACACGCCGCTGTCTGCGCCGTAGTCCTCGTAAACCTTAAGGAATTCAAGACCCTCCTTGGTCGGGTCGAAATCGCCGAGGTGCATAGCGTCGCCGTGCTCCTGGAATGTACACCACAGGATCGAACCGTCGTCGTCCCATGTCAGCGCGCCGTAAAGGATTTCGTCCTTACCGTCGCCGTCAACGTCGCCGGCTTCAATTTGGTGGTTACCCTGACCGATATATCCGTTGAACTTACTGTCCGCGGTATCGAACGACCAATCCATTGTGAGCTTGCCGTTCTTGAAGCTGTAAGCCGCGCAGCCCGTACGTCCGTTCGGCGTGGAGATGTTTTTACCGAAGTAATAACCTCTCGCGAATACCGCCGACGGAGTTTTACCGTCGAGATAAGCTATTGTGCCGTTATATCTCTCACTGCGGTTACCGAAATCGTCACCGAAGCTGTAGCATGTCTGCATCGAGCCTACCGCGTTGTTCGGGAAATAATCAATAGTATCGAGCGCCGCGCCCGTGGTACCGTCGAAGCACGTTACATAAAGCGGACCCTGCAGGTTTTTACCCGCGTTCATAGCCGCCCAGCTGTTTTCATACGTGTCACCCTTTGAAGCGTCGCCTATTACGTTGCCCTGACCGTCAACAGTACCGTCGGCTGTTCTGAGCATTACCTCCGCCTTACCGTCGCCGTTAAAGTCGGCGATGTTAAGCATCGTGTCGTGTTGACCCGCGCGGATATTGTAGCCCATGTCGATTCTCCAAAGCTGAGTACCGTCAAGCTTGTACGCATCAACAAATACCTTACCTGTCTGACCTGTCGAAGCCGCGTCCTTAGCGTCCGACGGATTCCACAGCATTACGATTTCATACTGACCGTCGCCGTCAAGGTCGCCGTAAGACGAGTCGCCGGGCGCGTAAGCTCCTACGTAAATACCGTTTCTGTCCATCTGTACAACGTCGCTTTCGGGTGTCTGACCGAGCGGAATATCGAGATATCCGTTTGCCCAAACGCCTACGCTGTCTGACATTTCACCGTTAGCCACTACCGTGTACTTATCGTTTACCGTACCCTGAGCGTCAACGTAGTTTGTGATTGCTCCCTCAGTTATCTTGTCTTTATTTCTGTAAAGAGTGAACTGAGTATCAGCCGGTTCCGTCGCCAGCCTTCTCCATGACACAAGCACACCGTCGTCTGTCTTTGTCGCGACAACGCCTCTGTCAAGCTTTTCCATGTTTCTCGTCACAGCGCTGCCCGCGAACGCGCCCGCGCTTGTCGGAGCGACAAGTCCTACGGCAGCTACCTGCGCAAGAACCAGTGAAAAAATACCTAACTTTTTCAATGATTTTTTGAACATTTCTTTTCCTCCCTCTGATTTTTACATATCACATTTTGTTACTGCCTGCATTTAAGCATAGTGATTATTATCTATATAATAACATATTTTTCATAAATTTTAAAGCCTTTTTAATAAATTCATTGTATAATTTACAGTGTTTTTTGTTCAAAATGCGATTTTATTCCGAAGTTCGGAACGGTTTCGGGTAAATTGATTCTCAATCGTGTAAGAAACGTGTACAAAAAATAAGCGTATTGCGGCTTGTCGAATTTTTGTGTATAATTGACTTATACGCATAAAGGAGGTAGGACATCATGCCTATTTATAAAATGGACGGAAAGCGGGACGGATTGCAGCGTTACCGCGTCCGAATCAACTATACCGACAAGAACGGCAAAGCGCGTCAGCTTGACCGGGTGGCTTACGGCAGGGAGGCGGCGAAGCAGCTTGAGGAGCGTCTTAACCGCGAGGTTAAGCCGATAGGCGCGCCCAACATGACGTTAAACGAGCTTTACGCGGAATACATTGAAGCGCGCCGTCATGAGCTTCGGGAGAACACTCTCCGCGCTATACGGACCCGCCTGGAGCCGTACATACTGCCCGAGCTTGGCGCTTACACTCTGCGCGAGCTGACCGTGCCGCTATTGCAAAAGTGGAAGTCATGCTTTGACGAGCGTACGCGCGCGCGGTGTCCCGAGCGCAAAATATCGCTTATGCTGAAACAGGACATATACGGCGAGCTTCGCACAATGCTGAATTACGCGGTGCGTATGGAATACCTGCCGCGCAATCCGCTTACAAGCGTGGGAAATTTCAAAAACCCGTATGAAATGAAAAAGGAAATGAAATACTACACGCCCGAGCAGTTTGCGAAATTCATCGCGGTTGCGCGCGAGGAGGCGCAGAACGCCGAAGCGCGCGGGAACGATAAGGAATGGAATTACTATGTATTTTTCAACATTGCCTTTTTCACAGGTATGCGCCGCGGCGAGATATGCGCGCTGAAATGGTCGGACATTGACGGCGACATCATTCATGTGCGGCGCAACCTTATACAGAAAATCAACGGCGGCGACATGGAAACGCCGACAAAAAGCAAGACGTCCATGCGGGATTTGCAGATGCCTCAGCCGCTTGTGAACATACTGCGCGACCATCACGCGCGGCAGGAAAAGCTTGACGGATTTACCGAGGAATTTCGCATATGCGGCGGCGAGCGCTCCATTCGCACGACGACGACGGATTTCCGCAACACGCGCTACTCGCAGGGCGCGGGGCTGGAGCGCATACGCGTCCATGACTTCCGCCACTCGCACGCGTCGCTGCTCGCGAATAACGGCATAAATATTCAGGAAATAGCGCGCAGGCTCGGTCATTCGGATATCGAGGTGACGTGGAACATCTATTCCCACCTCTATCCGCGCGAGGAGGAACGCGCCGTAACGCTTATGAATAAATTATTTCCGTTCGTGTAAAAAACGTGTAAGGCATATCGCAAAAACCGCATAAAATACCCATCTCCCCCGTTTTCGGGTACAGTTACGTCAGAGACAGTAGTTGTAACGGCTCCTGTACAGACAACGGCAAAGGTTAAGTACACAGGTGACAACGTTAAGAGCGTTAAGGTTGGCGAAACACCTATCGCTTCGGGCGACGACGGTACGGACGTTACAATTGCAAACGGTCAGGCTGTTGAGATCGAGGCAGCAGATAATTATATCATAACTGCTGTTAAAGGCATTACAGTTAGCGAAGGCATTAGGACAGCTAAGGTTACAGGTACAATCGATGTAACCGCTGAGGGTGCGACAATTGCTATCACAACGGCGGCGATTACGGACGGAGCCGATATAAAGGCTAAGTCCAGTGCATGGATTCAGGGTAGCTACGGTCATAAATGGACCGGCGCAAACAAAATAAACGTAGACGCACGTTCAACTGCTACCTCCGCGGCTGCAATCCAGTTTGACATTCCCTCAGACAAGATGCTGATAAGCGCTACGCTTAAGCTTACCGAGACCGGCGCTAAGCCGCCTAAGAGCAGTACTATTCCTGCCGGCGCCAAGCTTCAGGTTCGCACATTTGACGCTGAAACTTATGCGGGAGCAACTGATTACACGGATACATCAGATGGCGGCGGATATGTCGGTAAGTATATTACGCCGTTCGTTTCGGCTTCGGGAGAGCCTATTGCGGTAACAACTGAGGACGTAACAGCATCAGACGGTACGGATTTACCGATGACGGTTAAACTTACAGATCTTACGGCTGTAGGAACTCTTACATTGAGAATTGACGCTTCAACCGATAAATTTACGGATGCGACAATCTATGACGCGGCTGCGGATGCCGCTAAGGTTCCGACCTTGACTGATGTTGTACTTACCGATGCTCCCGAAATGAGCACGGTTATAATTAAGTATCAGAAAGAATCAGGTGGAGACCTTTCACCCGAAGACGGAAGAGCTACTTCCGCGCAAGTTCCGCAGGGTACGAAATATGAGGCTACAAATGATATGAAAGCCGACTTTACGGTAGACGGCGTAAAGTACACGCTTTCGGATACATCGGATACATCTGTAACGCCTGACGGTCCGACCGCAGAGCTCGTTCTTAAGTTTAAGGAAGCTCAGAAGAAGACCATACAGCTTAAGAGCAAGGTTGGCGAAGCTGAGACGGTTATGGACACCAAAGAAAATGTATATGTGGGCGACACAATAACTTTCGTTTGGCCGAAGTACCTCGCGGGCGATGACAAAAAAGTTACGGCTACTTGCAACCGAACGACATACAGTAAGGACATAACCGTAGCCGCGGATACGGCGGATGAGGTTGTTGAATACACAGCTGTTGATGACGGCGCTGTTAAGTATTATGTTGAGGTCGAGGACTTAGGTGCTCCTTACGGAAAGAAGTCGAGCACTAACCAGTTTGGAGCAAACTTGTCGAAGAAGTACGGCTCGGGTGTCCAGGGTGAAGCAAGCAAGGCAAACAAGGCTCCGGTATTCACAATTCCCGAAGACGGTAAGTACAAGGTTACGGTTTGCTCCTGTACCGCTAATGCCACTAAGAGTGCAAAGCTGGCTGCTTTCAAAAATGAGGCTCCGTTTACAGAGAATACGCTGATTGCTGCTACAACAATAACAAAAACAATCAGTGGTCCCGTAGACACGGCGGCAGACACTAAGGACTTCAAGAAAGGCGACACTATTATTCTGTATGACGATCCTTCGGGCGATCAGGGCAGACTGATTGTTGACTATGTACTTATCGAGAAGGAAGATGGTGCAATAAGCGACCTCCCGACTCAGACAAAGAGCAACATTGTGACATCAGATCCGGCAGACGACGATGTTAAGGATACGCCGACCAGCGGAGTTGTACCGACGGAGCATAACTTCGGCAGCAGTTTTGCTAACAAGTCTGCAAGTGACTTGGGTACATTTACCGTTGCAGATGACGGCGGCGTACTTAAAATCACGGGTACAGCAAAGAAGGTTGACCTTGAAAATGAAAAGGGCGAGCAGTATTATATCCCGGTTCGTATAACACTTCCGAAGAGCGGCATTTATGAGAGCGCGGCTCCGCAGGCAAACACAGGTGTACTGCTTTGGCAGTGGGCTGTATCAGCTCCGACTACATGGACAGCTAACGGCGACACGATTAAAGATTTCTCGAACCAGTTCAAGGTAACAGGTGAGTTTGATAAAGCTTATGCGGCAGATATTCTCTTGAGATGTGATAAATTGCCGTATACGAATGGGGCAGAAAGTCCGCAAAATTATAAGGCTTACTTCAAGCTTGACCTTGATGGTGCCGGCGCGAATTATGCACCGACGCTGATTACAGTTGATATATCGGGCGTTACTGCAGCAGAATAATCTTACAGAATAATCATCTTGTGTACGCATAACTTAAAAGGGAACGCATTGCGTTCCCTTTTTTCTTGCCTTGACATCGCCGCACAGGGTGTGGTAAAATGAGTATATGGGGTGGTATAAAATGAGCCAAATGCGTAAAATAATATATATGATATTAAGAGGTAACCGTGACGCAAACATTAAATTCAGCGACGTGCGGCAGTTAATGAGCTATCTCGGCTTTCATGAACGAATACGCGGCGACCATTTCATATACACCAAGCGGGGCGTTGACGAAATTTTGAATTTACAGCCTATCGGCGACAGCGCAAAACCGTATCAAGTTAAACAAATAAGAAGAATTATAGTTAAATATGGTTTGGGAGGAGATTTAGATGCGTAATTATGAAATCATCCTTTATTGGAGTAAGGACGACAACGCGTTTATCGCCGAAGTGCCGGAGCTTGCGGGCTGTATGGCTGACGGCAAAACGCGCGCGGAGGCAATTCAAAACGCCGAGACCGTTATTGAAGAATGGATCGATACGGCGCGCGACGAGGGTAGAGAGATACCCGTCCCGCGCGGTCGGTTGATGTACGCATAAAAATACCACATTATGCTTGACAGACAAGCGATAATGCGGTATAATAGGCATATGGAGAGGCGACCGCGTTAAAGGCGGTTTGTCCGAGTTGAGCTAAAATAGCCGTCACTCATGGCAATTTGGGGCGGCTATTTTTTTGCGTTTACGATTACGTTACGGTTTCGCGTCACGTATCGACAAATACCGCGCAATATGGTACAATAATCATAGGCTATGGCGGCGCGTTCTGCGAATCCCTACAAAGGAGGGATTGGTATGAATGTGTACGATGCCCTTGTGGCTGTTACGGCATTACAGACCGTATCTGTATTGATATTCATATTGCTATGTTGGATAAAAAAATAAGTATCTGTTAGGTCAATAACAGATACTTAGGGTAGAAGTAATTTTTTCTTCTACAAAAAACAACTACGCAGAACATATGTTCGCTATATGCCTATTATACCACACCCTTTGACGAAAGTCAAGCAAAATGGGTGTGGTATTTTTTATTAGGCTCACGGTGTAATCACCAAGACGATCATCGAAATCCTTATCATATTGATAGATTTCACCATGAATGCAAAATAGCCGCCCCGCCCAAAGGTACGGCTATTTTGTAGTCAAATGTGGGCATAACCGTTGAAAGTCTTGCCTTTTTTGTATCTTTATTATACCACACCGTTTGACACAAGTCAAGTGAACGACGCAAAAAAGTCACAGCCCACGCACAAGGAAAGGGAGCGCGTCAGCGCTCCCTATTATTATGCAATTTTCGTGGTGATTATTATTCTCCTGCTTCTCTTGTAAGCGTTACTCTGAACTTACCTATAGCAGCACAATTTGTACCGGGATTAAGCAGCTTAACACCCTTGAACTTAGCGCCATCAACGGTCGCTTTCCAAGGACTGCCGTTTGTGGTTGCTTCGGTACCTCTTACAGTGTACTTAAGCTGTACGTTGTCCGTACTCTTACCCGATACCGAGAACTCTGCGATGCAGTTCTGATTATCATCAGCCGCAAAGTTTTCAAGCTTATTTGCGCCACTACCGCCGTTCTTCGACTGTGCATCAAATCTTGTACTTTGTTCAATCTGAGCTACACTATTAACCTTCAAGCTGTCAATAGCACACGGTCTGTCTCTGCCAGAAGCACCAGCGGGATCTGCTAAGTCGTTATACTGATACTCCGCAAGAACCGCACTCTCATCACCGAGGAACTGAACAACCTTCTTGTGACCGCCACTCTGCCAGCCGTTGTAATCAACGTATGAAACTGTCAGCGTTTCCTTGTCAGTAAGCTCCATCGCTGTGGGAAGCTCCCACGTAACGCCTTCCGCGCTTCCTACAAGCACCTTGCCGCCGGCAGCGTCACCTGTTGCGCCATTGAAGATATTCGTCTCGCCGTCGAAGTTATCGCAGTAGTCGAGCAACGTTTCCGTACCGGTCTTAGAAACCTTAATTATGTACTTGCCTACTACGCTCTCTCCGGCTGTTGCTGTAATCTTGCTGTCACATCCTCACTTGCACCTGTAGTTGCAGCTATCGTTACAAGACCTTCGCTAACCGTTACGCCATTATCTTTCTTATCAGAATCCCATGTAAATTCTGTGTCCTTAACTACAGCGCCGCCCTCATTCTTTGCAGTCGCGGTAAGCTGTATCGTCTTCTGCTGCTCTGATGAAAGAACTGTGAACTCGCTGCCCGAATCTTTATGCGCGTCACCGAGCTTATCGGTAACATCTATCGACGCAACCTTAGTATCCTGCTTCTTCGGATTGATTGTTGCAGTGTTAGCGCCTTCTTTCGTAACCTCAAACGAAGCAAGCGTCTTAGCCTCATACGCTTCTGTAGCGGCAACCTCTACGCTGTACGTACCTGCCTGAAGCTTGAATGTGTATACGCCCTCCGCACCGGATGTTTGTTTCGCGACTTCTTTTCCGTCTTTCTTAACCGTTACTGTAGCGTCGTTGACCGGGGTAGGATTATTATCTCCCGCCACTTCGCCGTTGTCTGTACCTGTAACGGTAATCTTCGCCTCATAGAACGGATCTGTGCAGTAGTACGCATTATCGAGCGCCGAAGTACCGTCCGCTGTGCCGCCGCAATGCGTCGCACTCCAAGGGTAATTTGCTGTGGACATACTTACAGTTTCAAGACCTGCATCCTTCAAAAGATTATTATCTGTCTTTACAGTATCATTTGTGTCGTCGATTTCGTATACGGCAACAGTACCGTTGGCATGACCGGTTGCGTCTCTTTCGCCTTTGAGAACCATGTTATACCACTTTCCGGCTTCAAGAGTTGTTTCTTTTGCAGCATTGCTGCCTACCTGTGCCTTAATAGCTCCTTGGGCGTCGGCAATAAATGATAACGTTGCTCCGGGATAGTCGTTACCTTTCTTACCAAGGAATGTAATTGTTTCACCCGCTGTTACGTTGAAGTCGCAGACAAAATATACCGTTCCGGGATTTATTGAAAGGTTACCGGGAACATCAAAACGTCTGTTTTCCTTTGCGGGTGTGACAAGTCTGTCGCCCACTCTTGTTGTCTGAGCACCGTCATAACCTCCGCCGCCCTTTCCTTGCTTTGCATTTACAAGCAACTCATAAAGCGTTTCGTTATCATATTCAAAGCCCGTCGGCTTTCTGTCAGCAAGCGCCTCTTTTTGGAACTTAGCCGTAACTGTTACAGCCGCTGCGGGCATCGTGAACGTATATACATTCGTTTCGCCCGGCGTTACCTCGATATCTTCCGCACCGGTAACCTCTACGCCTGCCGATTCGTACTTCGCTTCAGGTGTAAGCGTAACCTTTACGGTATCGCCCATTACAGCCTCTGTAGCGTCCGCATCACTAACCTCGATTTTTGAAATATAACCGCCGTTCTCAGTTCTATCGCCTTCCTCAGAACCGTTTGTTATACCATACTTTATCTTCTTAAACGTAGCCGTTACCGTAATATCTTCGCTCGCCATATCGAACGAATACTTACTTTCAGCGAATGAGTCTTTTATGCTCTTCTCCTCTGTAACAGTACCTTTAATCTTTATGTCATCGACCTCATAACCGGTTTCGGGTGTAGCTGTTACATAAACCTTTGTACCTGCAGCGGCTCTGTTGGGCTCAATTGTAATATCGCCGCCCTCTGCGATATCCGCTTTCGTTACATTGTAAAGCGTCTCGGACGAAACATTAACCTCCATAGAGCCGGTTACTGCTTCTGCCTCGCCGTTTTTCTTCGGAACGGACGCAATAACCGTAACCTTAGCCGCTTCTTCATCAGCTGCGATTGTAAGCGTGCCATTCTCTATCTTTGTATCTGTTTCATTTGTCGCACCTGTTACGCTCCATGTAATCTGTTCGCCGTCTTCAAGCGTTACAGCCTCACCCTTTGCGCTGGCAAATGTCGCAGCGTACGGAGCCGTTGAGGCCGCGCCTTTCTGAACCGTATCGTCACCCGTTACGGTAACTGTCGCTATATCGTCTCTTACGAACTCAGCCGCAATCGTTACTGTATCTGTAGTCGGCGTATACTCGTATGCACCGCTCTCATTTGCTTGAACCGGCTTCGGCTCGCCTTCTGCGCCGTCTGTTACTGTAACTGTCTTAACCTTCTTGCCCGAATCGGGAGTCGGTATAATAACGATCTTAGAACCGTCTTTCTTATATGAAAGCGAACCGCCCGTTGTCGGAGGTGTTACAGTTACATTAGTAGCCTTTGCGCCCTTGATTGTTACATCATCTATACCTGCCGCACCGTACAGCTTACCTGCTTCCGCATAAATCTTGTCAAGACCTGCCGCGGTATTATCGGCAAACGGAACATCGCCGAAGTATACGAGCGAACCGTCAGATACTCTCGTAATCAAAACCTTCGAGGACTTAGCGTCAAAGTCGATCGCCGCCGAAACTGTCAGCCAGCCTGAACCCTGTCTGTCAGCAAGCTGCTGTACCTTATCACGCTCGTTGCTTACTATAGCTTTGTCAAGCGTTATGTTGCCGTTGATATTAGCGCCGCCGCCGTTGCCGTTGCCGGTCGCGGTAACATTTATAGTAAAGATAGCTTTATTATCTTTGTCGCGAAGCGATAAGAGTGATGTTTTGTTACTCTGCGCACAATCCAAACGCGCGTCGAGCTGTACATAAGCCGCATTCTCTATTCCGAGATTTGCCGCCGTTATTTCGCATCTGCCGTTGTTACCGTCAGTATCGCCTCTTGCTTTAAGAACCTTGCCTGTTTTCGCGTTAGCATTTGCTGAGTCGTCAGCTACTTCCATAGGACCTGTGCCGCCTGTCTTTGTAAACAGTGTCTGCTCGCCGCTTTCAAAGTCTTCCGTCTTTGAAATGCTGAATGTTGTCGGGAAGCTTTCGGTAAATGTAACCGTTACATTCGCGTCCTCGTCGGGCATTGTGAATGTCTTTTCGCCGTCGTTATAGCCTGTAACGCCTGTAACAGCAGCCGTGTGATACTTGTCGTTGTCAATCGTAAGCGTTACAGGTTCGCCCTCAGCCGCTTCCGTAACGCTCGCCGCAGCGTAACCGCGGCCTACAACCGTTACCTTTACGGCATGCTTAACTGCCGGTGCCGCCGTTACCGTCACCGTCGCTGACGTAACTGAGCCGGCGGTAAAGTCGTCTGAATCCTCAGTAAGAGTAGCTACAGCCTGATATGTAGCCGGTTCTTGCGGTGTGAATGTAGCGTTTATTTCGTCGGGAACATCCTGAGTTGATCCTCCGTCAACCTTCTGCCACTTCCATGTTACACCGGCAGGAGCTTCCTTATCAGTGTTGCTCGCCGACTTTTCAAGCGAAGCAGTAATCTGTGTGCCTACCGTTACATCTGAAGCCGGATCCAGCTTAACCGTGAAGGAGTCTTTAAACGCCGCCTTCGTCGGTGTTGTTTCCTTATCGCCGAATGTTGCGGCAATTGTTGTATTAGCCTGAATACTTTCTATTGTATATGTCTTTACGTCGCCTGTGCCTGCAACGAGGTCAGCCATCTTATCGGTATCATCTACCGTGAATGTCTTAACCTCTTTGCCGCTGTCAGGTGTAAGCGTGATAACAACCTTGCTGCCCTTGTCAACCTTACCGTCGCCGGGCAAAGGATCTGTACCTGTACCAACCGTAGCTGCAATAGTACCGCCTTGTACGCCGACTGCGTTCGAAAGTGTTACCGTAACCTGTTCTGTAGGTGTTACGCTGCCGGCCTTAAACGTAGCGCTAACCGTTACGTTCTTAGCGGGCATTGTGAACTTGTAAGCGCCCGTCGCGTCAGCCGTAATCGGTGTAGCGTCTGTTGCGCCTTCTTCTTTATATGTAACCTTATCAACAACCTTGCCGTCCGGCGCAGTTACATTAACAGTTACCTCTGTACCAACAGTCGCCTTGCTTGCAGGTGTCGTTGTAATTGAAGCACCTGCTTCAAGAGCAGAATCAACTGCAATTGTATATTCAATAGCTTCAAATGCAGCTTCAACAGTTACGTCAGCCGCCGGCATATCGAATTCATACTTATCGGCTGCACCTGCAACGGCAGTCGGAGTAATAGTCTCTGTGCCGTGCTTAACTTTCAGGCTGTCTGCCGTAAGCTTATAGCCATCGTTGGGCTTTACTGTCAGAGTAACCTTAGTACCTGCTGTTGCTTTCGCAGGATCAGCCGTTACCGTACCGTTCGTAATGCCGGTTGTGGTAATGCCGTACTCTGTAGCTCCCTCTGTAACGGTAAGTACACCGTAGGGAACCATACCGCTGAGGCTATCCCAAACCATCAGCTTATCGCCTGTCGCGATTGTTGCATTGTCAGCTTCCTTAATAGCCTGAACGCCTGTTGCGTTTATGCCTGTTACGGGGTAAGACTTAACGCTTGTGAGCGCACCGTTGTTGTACTTGGCATGGATAAGTACAGCGTCAAACGGAGTTTCCTCAGTTGTCTTAACCGTAGCGGTCTTACCGTCCGTCGATTCAATCGTTACGCTATGCGCCTCAGTCGTCGGCTGTCCCTCTCCGCCTTCGTCGAGTACAGGGAGAGCCTTCTCATCAACAAAGTTGTCTACCTGATAAGCAATTACGTTATCGACAAGAACTCTTGATACTCTCTCGTTAACCATGTTCTCAACAACGAGTGCGGGAAGATTAGTTACCGAATAAGCAGCGTCCTGACCATAGTTAACCGTTTCATTTACTATCGCCGGAGAAAGGTTGCCCTCGGATTTATATTTTTCATCATAGAATATTCTATATCTTCCGTTGCTTACCGCAACAACAACTGTATGCCACTGTTCCGGCTCTAAGTTAAGAACTCTATTCGAGTTTTCACTGCCGAAGCCGTTCTGTTCCTCGTTTTCAGCCGTGAGCAGACCTAATATGTTCTTATAGTACCATGTATCGGAGCTTGTACTGTCGTTAACATCCTTATCCTGCGCATGCTGTGAGTCAAGAAGCCAAAGTCTTGCCGCATTTTCTTCCTTTACCTTAGACAGATATACGGAGAAGCCTAAGATAGATGTCTTTGTCGGATCGTCCGCAATCGAAAGGTCGTCAGCAAGAACAAGTCTCGGTGATCTGCCGCCGCCTGCAAATCTGTCGCCTGACAGCTTCGCAGCCTTACCGCCGCCTGTAACATTGACAACCTCAACCTTTGAGTTGCCGTCAGCACCGCTGGAGCCTCTGTCACCGGCAAAGCCCTGAACAACACCCGAACCGATATTTACGGGCTGCTTGGTTTCACCGGTACCTGTAACGCTGTCATAAATCTTAACCTCAGCGCTCTCAAAGTCCTCTGTAACAGCGCCTGTTACAGACTCGGGAGCCTTAAGCTTCGGAGCCTTGCCCGCAACTGTTTCAGGAGCCGGAAGCGGTGTCGCGATTGCAGCCTCGCCTCTCAAGCCTTCCGTACCAAGTTCACCGTCAGGATCGCCTGCGTAAATATGTACGTTATCAAGATTTACAAACGCAGTATTACCGTCATCTGCTCTACCTGTTGTAATACTGATACCCGTAATATCGCCTGCACCGTCAAACGCATATGGCTCAGCATTAACAAGCTTCTGACCTGACTTGTTGATTATCGTAATCGTTGCAGTCTTTGCAGATGTATCAACAACCGCCCTTGTTCTCAACCATGTATCCTGCTTGGCTTCAGCCGTATAATAATCTGTCGCTGTCGCATCCTGAGGAACTTCGACTGCGGGATCGTTGATAACAATACCCTTGTCAGAGCCGAGATAGCTTCTTCTTACGTCATACTTTACGACGAAGCCTTTACCTACGCCGCCAAAAGTTCTTGCACTGTTATTAACCGTAACCGATCTCGTATCACTTGCGCGGTTGTTGCTGTAGAACGCAATCTGCGTTCCCTCTGCTTCCTGACCGCCGGAACCGTTTGAACCGTGCATTAACGCGTCAAATTCAATAACATACTTAGAACCTAGCGCCGCCGTTGTAGCGCCGGTAACCGCGTACGTGTCTGTAACGGCTACCTTGTCGCTGTTCTTTGCTTGGATATACGCTCCATCGTCGTCGGTCTCCGACGTTACTGCGCCTCTGTTGTTGGTGTCGGAACAAGTCCATTGTCCGGCTTCAACAGTACCGTCAAGAGAAACGATATCCGTTGCCGCGCTTGCGGTAATGGTAAGTCCCGCAAAAGAGGACACAGTCATAGCCGCAGCGCAAAGTAGTGAAATAAATTTTCTACTTTTCATTTCTTTTCTCCCTTTCCTTTTCTTTAAATTTTTGGCTTATGCCTAAGCCTGATTTTTTCGGAGCGGCGCGGGCTTCCATGCCAGTTTCACCCGTGCACACTCGTCTACATGTTATACATTGTACCACAATTTTAATTTTTACGCAATAAATTTGACAAATTTAAAATCCTTAAAATTGCACAAAAATCCCTATCCAATTTTGTTCACATTTCACACCCCCCGCCCATGCCGCCCTCGTAGGGGCGGTCATTTCCCTCCCGTAGGGGACGGCGCCTTTGCTACGGCGTTTGTTGCTGTGCAACACGCCTACAACACGCTCCGCATGTTGTTCACCCCGACGTCCCGTTCTTGTAGGGGACGGCGCCCTCGACGTCCCGTTCTTGTAGGGGCGGTCATTGGTCGCCCGCGCCCGCGCGCACCAAAAAAGACCCCCGCAGGGGTCTTTTTCGTATTGGGTTATTCCGCTTCTTTGATGTAGAAATTATCAATCGCCATAGGCGCGAGACCGTATGTGTTATACGCGTACAGCTTGCCTAAATTTGTCGCCGCCGTGTTCATCGCCACATCGGTAAACGTCTTAACCGCTGCGCCTGTGTTGTCTTTAAAGGTGCCGTTTATTGTATGCGCCGCAAAGTCAAGCGTCAGGTCAAGTGTGTACCAATTCTTTGAATATGCCGCCAAATCCTGATACGTGTAAGCAATTTTTCCTTCGCTGTCGGTAGTTGAAGCGGTTGCATACTGGAACTTGCCGCCGCCTGCCGCGCCGCCGCTGTCCTCTCTGAGCAGGAATATAATGTTACCGCCGGCATCCTGCAAGATAAGGTTTGAATGTCTGCCGCCGCTTCCGCTTCCCGGATCGGCAAGCGGCTGCCAGTCAAAGGTTACATGAACATTTGTTAAGTCTGAAACGTCAGTGTCAAATGTCTTTGTATCCTCCTGGGTAGCGGTGCCGGCTTTACTGTCAGGAAGAAGCTGCAGTTTTCCTGCACTATCCCATTTCGCTCCGCCGGTTCCTGTAAAGCCCCATGCGCTTCCCGGATCGGCGTTAAAGTTCTCGGCTATGATGTACGACCTGTCAAGCGTTATCGTATACGTCTGCGTTGCCTCGCCGTCGGCAGCCGTTACCTCAACGGTAATGTCGTTCGCATCGTCGGTGAGCGTTACCGTCGCCGAGCCGCTGTCCGGGGAAATATCCTCTCCGTTATACTTCACAACGGCATTCGCACGTAAGTTGTCACATACCGGCGTTACGACGATTGTTTCCGCGTCAGCGGTTGTCTTTAACGTGTAGGCGTACGTTTCCTTCGCAAAGCCGTCCATAAGCTCGCTTGTGCCGTTCTTAACCGACAGCGACGCGAGATATGCGTTGCTCATCGACTTTACGGAAACGGGTACGGTTACGCTTGACTTAATGTATTTGTTACTCGTAAGTCCTGCTGTAACCTTGACAGTCGTTTCACCCTCGGCAACCGGAGTAATATTGACTGTCGTTCCGTCCGTGTCAAGCTCGGCGCTGATAACGCCCGTATCTCCGCTTTCAACCTTCGTTACCGCCCAGTTCTCCGGAAGCGTTACCGTGAAGCTGCCGGTGTCTTCTACTCCGTTTATACTTACTGCTGTCGGTGCTGCGGTGATTGTTGCGGCTGTTGTGGCTATCTGATTGACGAATATGTTGTCAATCTTTGCCGATGAGTTGTAGCGGTTTGTTTCATACGCTACATTGTCGAAGTTCGCCGCGTCCGCACTGAAGAACGGAACATCTGTTTCGTTATAATACTCTGTCTGTCCGTCAAGCGAGGTGAGCGTGATATCGGCTGTTTTGGTTACGTAATTTATTACCGCCGTAAGCGTTGCCCAGCCGTCGCCCGGATTGTTGGTAAGCTTTTCGCCGTTAATCCAGTAGTCATTCTGTGACTGGAATCTCTGAATAGCAACCGCGTAGTTCTTGTTGCTGTCTCTGAATCCGACGCGCGCTACTCTGCTGGATTCGCTGCCGGTCGGCTGTGTGAATAATACATCCATCTTAGCCTCGACAATGCCCGTCAGAGAGTCTGTTGTGTACTTCTTAAATCTCGTTGTTCCGTTGTTGTTTTCGGACGCGAAATTGACATAGATATTGCCGTCTTCCTCGCCGTATTTTGAAACATATCTGCCTGTGTTGCTGTCCTCGCCCCATGCGGGATCGCCGTTAACGTCCTCGCTCTGGAAGTCGGTGCCGAACAGCAGATTTGTGCAGTTGTGAACATACAGCGTGTAGTCCTTTGATACGTTATTACATGTCGCCGTAACCGTTATCGGTTTGATTTCCTCAATCGCAGCCGCTTCGGGCTTGATCGTAACCGTGTCGCCGCTGATTGTTACGCCTGTGTACGTGCCTTTAAGCGTGTATGTTACGTTCGTTGCGTGGTCAAAGGTCAGCGTCGGGTTGCCGAACTCATCGACAATGTTGTCGATATCAAGCGTAACGGTCGTGTCCGCAGTGCCGACTTTGATTATATTGCTCGCGCCGTCGCCGGTAACCTTAACGTCATAATCAGCCACACCCGTAAGTCCCAGCTGCTCGTAGAAGAACGCTCTTATGTTAAGGTCGTCCACGGCGTAAAGGTCAATCTGTGCGTCCTTGCTTATAAGCGTTCCCGTCGTGTCAGTGTCGGAAGCGAGCAGGTACCAGCCGCCGAACGCGTAGTGCTTCGCATCTGTGGGATCTGTCGCGGGAGTTGCCTTAAGCGTGATTTTCTCATTCTTCGTTGCTGTCGCGGGCGCTTCTACCGTGCCGAGAGTATTGTCATACTTAACCGTGATATTCTGCGTCGGCAGTGCGTCTGTGTTAAGCGTCGATACCGTCAAATCCGCAGCTGTCGCATTCGTTATGTTAACGGACGCAATCTTTGCGGGGTTAAGTCCGTTCTCCATAGTAACCGCGTTGGGGATAGGTATATTCATAATACCGACGTCTTTTACGTTTATGGTAAGAATACCGTAGTCGATATCGTAAATAAGCGTTATGTCATGCGTCGTTCCCTTGGCAAGTCCTTCCATAACCTCATCGTCAACGCCGTCTATAGATACGGCGCCGGTCGAGCCGTTTACTTTAAGGATAATACCTTTGCTTCCGTCATTCTCGGGTGAAAGCGCGATTATTCCGTCATCTCCCGTAAGAGTATATGTAAAGTGCGCCATTACCTTGCCGGTGGTTACGGGGTCAAAAGATTTAACCGCGCCGGTGCCGGAGGTCGTTACAGGCGCCTCTACGTCGTAGCCTGAGAATACGTCCGAGTAAGGCTGATATGTCATGCTGCCGTCCGAGAACGCGCCGCCCCATACAAACGTTTTGTATGAGCCGCCGTCGGGGATTGTGATATAGCTTCTGCTGTCTCTGTTATCTGCAGCAAAATTAATTGTTTCGGGTGTTTTTGCCGCCATCGGCTCCATTCTGTAGCTGTATACCTCGGAAAGAGTGCCGTCGCTCGTATATGTAGCCGCGAAAGCGGTTATATATCCTAAATTGCTGTGTCTTACCGTGTCCATGCCCGTTATCTTATTGCCGTCTGTTATTACGTCGGTAACGTCAACCATGTTGGCGTAATCGATGCTCGCTTCGGGGTATGGGAATCCCGAATGAGGCGGCTTTACAACAGTTGTTCCGCCGTTCTTCATAAACGCGTCGTCAGGCTCCATAGCATTTACGTCAGCCTGAGCCGTAACGTAAGGCGCGAGCGCGGCATACTTTGTGCCGTCAGCCTCAACGAGTTTCGCCATTTCCTCAAACAATCCCTTTGTTGTCATCGAAGCGCCGTAGTCGTTCAGGTGAGTTTCATCGTTTTTCGCCTTTGGCGATTTCGCCGAGCCTTCCCACAAAGCTGTATGGCTGTACCACTTGCCCGTGTCGCCGAGTTCTGTGTAAATATCCTTTGTTACCTGAAACAGCGACACAAACGGGGTATCCTTATCCGTCGCAAATTCCTGCGCGGCTGTCGCGTAAGCCTGAGTTGACGAGGTCGACAATCTCTCGATAGGCGCGCAAAGAACAAACGTCGCGCCCTGCTGGGTTGTCTTATTGTAATAGTCCTCCATGTTGGTCTTATAGCTGTCCGTGCTGGTGTCATTATGTCCCATCTGCATAATAACAATATCTCCGGCGGTAATATCATTTGAGCCTACGTTAAAGTATGATTCATTCGCCGTACTGAGACCGCCCTCGCCGAGGTTTACGACCGCTATATCCTTAGGTAAGTACTGCGCTACAGCCGCGCCCCAGCCGGTGTACGTGTCATAGCCTATCCACGGAACACCCGAGCTTGAGTCGGTAACGGTCGAGTCGCCGAATATCCACGCGACCTTCGGCTTCGCGATTTGCGTAATTTCAATCGAGCAAAGAGTCGGGTTTTCGCCCAGCACGCAGATGTTGAGCTTGTCATCGGTATATACGGGTTCAGTTTTTGCAACTCTGTTCTTCCACTGAACATTATGTACCGCCACCGTAAATTCCTTAACAAATTCATCTCCGGCGCTGATTTCCTTTTCAAGCTCGACAAAATGTCTGCGCTCGGATGTAAGATAAATTTTTGAATCCTTATCCGAGTGACCCATTGTCACCTTAACCTTGTAGTAGGTGTTGGGCTCAACCTTTGCCGCGAAACGGATAGGCATATTCACATCTTCGGTATAAACATAGTCGGTAGTAGCGCCCGTTCCGCCGTCCTTTATTTCCGTTTTGTTCGCCGCTGTCTGTGTAAAGCCGTCAACGACCGCCTCGCTTACATACGCGCCGTCCTGACCTAAAAAGCCGTAGCCTTTCGCGTCGGTATAAGCGTCCGCAGCCGTCACCTTTGTCCATGACGTGTCGCCGGGGTCGGTCGCACCGAAGTCGTACTTCTTCGTATCGCCGACAGCCGCGCTTGCGGTAGTTGCGGGCAGAACGATAGATCCGGCTACCATCGCGAGCGACAGCGCGGAACATATCATTTTTTTGAATTTTCTGTTCATAATTACATCTCCTTTTTAACGTAGTAGCCGGTAAATAATTAAATTAATTATATCACATTCCACAAAAAAAGTAAATATATTTTTGAAATTTAGTGAAATTGTTTCAAAAAATACTGTTTTAAATCCGTTTTGCCTTTTGTTTATGCGAAATTGCCTTAAAAAACACGGTTTTTATTCGTTTTTGCAATCCGTTTTATGCAAAATTGCCCTAAAAAAGCATGGCTTTTCACTCGTTTTACGTTCCGTTTTATGCAAAATTTCCTTAAAAAATGCCGCATTTTACCCGTTTACGCTCCGTTTTATGCGAAATTTCCTTAAAAAACGCGGCTTTCACCCGTTTTACGCTCGGTTTTATGCGAAATCGCCTTAAAAAGCGCGGCTTTTCACTCGTTTTGCCTTTTTTTCCTTAGCATCGCACCCGGAACGACGCTTTGTTTAAGAGGTATAAAAAGCCTCTGCTCCGCGTGGTTCGCGACCTCGATTTCCTCGCCGTTTTCATCGGTCATTTTCTCGATTTTCTGCGTAAAATAGGGCTTTTCGGGCTGCATTATCTCCACCGTATCCCCCTTAAAAAAGCGGTTGCGCTGCGTCACTTTCGCCGTTCCCGTTTCCTCGTCATACGCCTCAACGATCCCAATCAAATCATAATTTCTTATATATGAACTCGACGTATAAACTTGCCCCTCCTCGTTTGGCTTCCCGAAATAAAATCCCGTCGAATACGCTCTGTGACTGACTTTGCACAGCTCCTCATACTCCTCCTCGTTAAACGTATAGCCTTCGGGGTCGGCAAGGTATCTGTCAATTTCGCGTCTGTACGCGCCGACAACCGTCGCGACGTAATACGCAGTCTTAACGCGTCCCTCGATTTTAAAACTTGTAATTCCGCTTTGAATTAATTCAGGTATGTGACGAATCGTACACAAATCTTTTGAATTAAAAATAAATGTTCCGCGTTCGTTTTCAAAAACATCCATGTATTCGCCCGGGCGCGTCTCCTCAACCAGCTTGTAATTCCAGCGGCACGGGTGCGCACACGCTCCCATGTTCGAGTCGCGTCCCGTCATATAGTTTGACAAAAGGCAGCGTCCCGAATACGATATACACATAGCTCCGTGTATAAACGCTTCAAGCTCCAAATCCTGCGGTATTTTCTTTTGAAACTCCGCGATTTCCTTAAACGACATCTCGCGTCCGAGCACGACGCGCTTAGCGCCCATTTTGTACCACGCTATTGCGGAGCGGTAGTTTACGTTATTTGCCTGAGTGCTTATGTGTATCGGTATGTGCGGCGCTTTTTCGCGCATTATATCGAAAAGTCCCAAGTCCGCGATAAGCACCGCGTCGAAGCCCATATCCTTTATTTCATCGACAAATTTTTCAAACTCGTCGATGTCCGCGTTGTGCGGTATTATGTTCGCGGTAAGGTACACTTTTTTGTTTCGGTCGTGTGCGTATTTTAAACCTTTAATCATGTCGGCGCGCGAAAAGTTTTCCGCCGCCGCGCGCAAAGAAAACGCTTCGCCGCCTATGTACACAGCGTCCGCGCCGTAATCGATTGCCGTTTTCAGTTTTTCCAAACTCCCTCCGGGAGCCAATAATTCGGGTTTTTTCATGGTTCTGTGTCCTTTTTGTATAGCAAATGTAATATTCCTGCTATTGTTTTTTGTCAAATTTTGTATTAAAATCAAACTCGCAGATACGGAAGTATTGCGAGTTTGACGGTTAGCCTCACCCCGCAGACAGCGGGTAAGGAGGTGACGTGTATGAAAAAAGTCACCAAAATTATTATTTGGGTTGTAATTATCCTTATAATTTTTGAACTTAGAGCACAATAGCCGTCGCTCGGCCAAGTGACGGCTATCATTTTTAATTTGATCAGTCACGAGGCAACCGTTTAACGGCATACCTCCGTATCTGTTTTTATTATAGTATATTTTTTTGAAAAATGCAATACTTTTTTCAAATTTTCACCGAGACCGTTACGCCGTCGCCCAACGGCAGTATCGCCGTTTCGAGCTCCTTATTTTCCATTAGCATATCAACGTAACGCCGCAGCCGCTTTACTATCGTGATTTTACGTCTTACGACATGGTTATCGTCGGCGGTCATGCCCTTGTACAAGACGTTATCGGTAATAATTATACCGCCTTTTTTGAGAAGACGCACGCACTCGTCAAGCATATAAATATAATGCGCCTTGGGACCGTCAAGGAAAATAATGTCAAACACCTCGTCATCGTCGATATACGAAAGGTAGTCCTTCGCGTCCGCCTCGATTACCGATATTTTTTCGGAATATCCCGCCGTTTTTATATTATCCCGCGCGGTACGCACCATATCCGCGTTACATTCGAGCGTGGCTATTTTACATTCCGCACCTGCGGCTTTCGCCATAATAATCGCGCTGTACCCTATCGCGCAGCCAATCTCAAGTATTTTCTTGGGCTTTGCCGCGCGGCACAGTACCGACAAAAACCTTGCCGTTTCCGGCTCCACTATAGGTACGCTGTTTTCCTCGGCATACCTTTCAAGCGAGTGTAAAAACTCGTCGTTATGCACCGTCTTTTCGCGCAAATACTCCGTTATGTACGGAGGAACTATAGCGTCCTTGTCGTATTCTATCATGCATACTGTCCTTTCGGTAAATGATTTTAATGCTTCATACTGTCCTGATTTTCTATCGCGCTGCCGTCAACGCTCATGGTCGGGTCAGCCGAGTTCATAGCCGCAAGATGCTCCTCGTATGTATTTGAGAATATATGCGTACCGTCCTTGCCGAGCACAAAGTAATACGCGTCGGTCGCCTCGGGATAAAGCGCCGCTTTGATGCTTTCGATGCCGGGGTTACAGATAGGACCTATCGGGAAGCCCGGATATATATATGTATTGTACGGCGAGTCAATCTGCGTATCGGCAATGGACAGCACCGGTTTTCTTTCGCCCAAAATGTACTGCACCGTGGCGCAGGACTGAAACTTCATGCCTGCGTTTCTTCTGTTATAGAATACTCCGGCTACTTTCGCTCTCTCGCTGTCGTCTCCGGCTTCTCTTTCAACTATTGATGCCATCGTTACAATTTCGTCCACCGTCATACCCAGCTCCTGCGCGCGGGCGTAGTACTCGTCGGTAAACTGGCTGTCGAACGCGGACAGCATAAGGTCAATAATATCATGCGCGGACATATCTTCGGGTATATCGTACGTCGCGGGGAAAAGGTATCCCTCCATTATGCCGTCGCGCTGCGGAAGATTTTGCAAAAACGGGTAGCTGTAGTCATTCGGATCAAGCGCCGCGTAAAATTCCTCCCCGCTTACTATTCCCTCCTCGCTGAGCTTGTCAGCAATCTGTTTCGTGTCGTAGCCCTCGGGAATTGTGACCTTTTTCATTTCACGGTTCGGCGTAATGATAAGATTGAGTATATCATTGTAGCTCATACCGTCCTCGACGGTCGCCGCGCCGGGCTGGAAGTTTCCGTCGTAGCCGCCGAGCTTTGACTGTATTTTAAACAGCGTCGGATATTTTATTATACCCTCGTCCGAAAGCGTCTCGGCGACCGCCGATGTGCCGTCTCCCTCAGCGACCTCAATACGCGCGCTGCCGCTGTCTATGCTTACTCCGAGGCTGTCGGTTAATAGTATTCCCGCCGCGGCAAGACATATAACTATTGCCGCAACTATGATTATAACAGGCGTTTTCCACTTTCCATAGCCCGTTTCATGCACCTTTACCGCCATATTAAGTGTCCTCCTTATGACCTATTCGTATTATTATTGTATATTAAATTAACTTATTCGTCAAGTTTTGCGCTTTTTTTTGTCAATTTATACTATAACTTTGTTCTAATTTTTACATATTACTGATTGAAAATCGGGCAGAAATATTATATAATAGAGATATCAGATTAAACTTTAAGGAGGGTTTTACCAATGGGTTACAAAGAGACATATAACCGCTGGCTGACGAGCGGCGCCGTTGACGAGGACACAAAGGCGGAGCTCCGCGCCATAGCGGACAACGAAAAGGAGATAGAGGAGCGTTTTTACCGCGACCTTGAATTCGGAACGGCGGGTATGAGAGGCATACTCGGCGCGGGTACGAACAGACTGAACATCTACAACGTGCGCCAGGCGAGCCAGGGCGTAGCGAAGTACGTTAAGTCGAGAGGAGAGGACGCGGCGAAGGCGGGCGTTCTTATAGGCTACGATACGCGTAACTTCTCGCGCGTGTTCGCCGAGGAAACGGCTAAGGTTCTCTCAGCCGCGGGCGTTAAGGCGTATTTGTTCCCGATAGTACATTCCGTGCCGGAGGTTTCGTTCGGCATAAGAGAGCTTGGCTGCGCGGCGGGCGTTATGATTACCGCGAGCCACAATCCGAAAGAGTATAACGGCTACAAGGTATACGGTCCCGACGGCGGACAGCTTCCGCCCGACGCGGCTGACGTTGTTGTGGCGGCGATAAACAGCTACGACATATTCGACGACGTAAAGTATATCTCGCTTGACGAGGCGAAAGAGAAAGGGCTTCTCGAAATCCCGGGCAGCGAGCTTGACGAGAAATTTTTGGACGTTGTTCAGACGCAGCAGCAAAATCCCGAGGCGGTTAAAGCCGTAGCCGACACGTTTAAGCTCATATATACGCCGCTCCACGGAACCGGCTCGCGTCCCGTACAGGCAATCTTAAAGCGCATAGGCTTCAAGAACGTGCTTGTGGTCAAGGAGCAGGACACCGAGGACGGCAACTTCCCGACGGTCGTTTCGCCCAATCCCGAAAACAAGGAAGCGTTTGACATCGCTATCGAAATGGCGAAGCAGAACGACGTTGACGTTATCATAGGCACAGACCCCGACTGCGACCGCGTGGGTATCGTTGTCCGCGACGCGGACGGCGTTTACAGAACGCTGACGGGCAACCAGACGGGCGCGCTTCTCGTTGAGTACATTCTCCGCTCGAAGAAAGAAAAGGGCGTTCTTCCCGCCGACGGCGTTGTTATAAAGACAATCGTTACGACCGAGCTTGCCGCCGCGATTGCCGACTCTTACGGAGTAGAGGTAATGAACGTGCTTACGGGCTTTAAGTATATCGGTGAAAAGATGACCGAGTTTGCGGAGAAGAAGAACCACACTTATCTCATCGGCTTTGAGGAAAGCTACGGCTACCTCGTCGGCACGCACGCGCGCGACAAGGACGGCGTTGTTGCGACAATGCTTATCGCGGAAATGGCGGCGTACTACAAGACAAAGGGTATGTCTCTTTACGAGGCGCTTATGGACGTATACAAGAAGTACGGCTATTACGCGGAAAAGACCGTTTCGTTCACGATGCCCGGCAAGGACGGTATGGAGAAAATGGCAGCGCTGCTCAAGGGTCTGCGTGAAAATCCGCCCGTAAAGGCAGCCGGTATGGATATTGTGCTTTACACCGACTACGAGTCGCAGACGGTTAAGGACACCAAGGGCGCTGTTAAGCCGCTTACGGGACTGCCCAAGTCGAACGTGCTGAAGTACAACCTGTCGGACGACAAGACGTATTTCATCGTTCGCCCGTCGGGTACGGAGCCGAAAATTAAGATTTATCTCGGCACGTTCGCGGAAAGCTTTGAGGCGGCAACGGCGACGATTGAAAAAGTACTCGCGGACTGCAAGGAGCAGTTTGGACTGTAAAATACTTGCTTATATACAAAAAGAACAGGCGTTTGCCTGTTCTTTTTAGTTTTGTTATTCGGTTTCACCGCCGCCGATTTCGCCTTCACCGCTGCCGGTTTCTCCGCCGGTGCCGCCGGTTTCTCCGCCCGACTCACCGCCGGTTTCGCCTTCACCTTCACCGCCGGTCTCGCCGGACGGTCTCTGTATTCTTACCGACGCGCCGCCGAGATACGGTTCATTCTCGCCGCTCCACGCGTATACTTTAATCTTTGTTGTTTCCGTATAAGGAATATTCTCCTCAGGCGCAATGTTAAACTCGCCCGCGGTGCTCGTTTTAATTGCGACAAGCGTGTTGTTATCGTATATCGCGAGCATATACGCGGGAGCTTCGCTGTATGTTGCGTCAAAGTCGGCTATGGAGGCGTTTAGCATTCCTATAATGCAGTCATCGGATACTTTGAGCTGTGGCTGCATTTGCCAATCCGCTGTTTCGCTTACCGCGTAAAGGTTCATGTCGTTGTTCACAACGTTATCAAAGTCCCAGTTAGTTTCTTCCGAAATACCCGTTTTCCAGCCTGTGATAACGTATCCGTACTTTGTATAGCTCGGTATATCTTCTATTTTGAAGCCTCTCGGCACGATTACGGAGTTTACAAGTACCGCGTTTTCCTCATTTTCCGTGCCGTCCGAGCCTTTTGCATCGTAGAAGCTGACCGTGCATGGGTCTATTATTTCAGTATTCAGCTTTTCATTTTTAAATTTTATACTGCTGCCTTCCATAACTATATCCGCGCTTTTATAGAAAATAACGCTTGCCGCGACTTCTGTTCCGAACATGCAGTTCACGTATTCGCCCTCCTGAGGCTCATATGTGAAAACCACTTCCGGCGAAACAGGCTGCTCGGCGGAGGGCTGTATGGATATGCTGTATATTTTCCACGGCGAGTTGAAATACAGCTTGCCGTTATTCTTTCCAATGCCTCCATTGTAGCCGGATATGTATGACCGCGGTCCTCCGACCGCATTATCGGTGTACCATATTCCGTCATCAAGCGTGTAAAATTCCGCGCTGTTTTCCAAATCCGCGCCGCACTTATATATCGCCGAATGTATATTGGATTTGTCGCTATCATCAAAGCCGCCGTAATATCTGTCGTTTCCGTCAAATATAACCGCTGTGTTTATGTTGCCTGTCTGCCATTTGAGCAGCGGCTCTCCTGTGCTTTCATCGGTAACGGGAGTGCCGTTTTCGTCGATAACGTTCTGCCATGTTCCATGCCATGGTCTGCCCTTATAAACGTCGCCAAACATCATGCCGCTTTCGTCAATTTCAGTTATATATCCGCCATGATGTGTTCCGTATTTGTCACTATTGGGATCGTTATGGTCGGTGTTCGCCCCAAGCTCATCAGCCGTTACAAGAAAGAAATTGTGCGGTACCTCGCTCATTTCGTCCGAATCGTCCTGTGTTACGTCCACATAATACCACGCGTCTCCTATTTTTACCGCCGACCACTCGTGACCCTCGATGTCGCTGTAAACGTTGACGCATTCCATTCCTATTTTTTCAAGAATATACTTATACGCTTCCGAGTAGCCCTCGCATACCGTAAGGCAGTCATCGAGAAGCGCCGCGTCAACCGTGCGTTCCACCATATTCTTTTCAGCCTCGTCCTGTGAATATGCGCGATGGTCGTATGTAACCGTCTTTACAAGATAATCGTGCAGCCAAAGAGCCGCGTCAAACTGAGCCTGTGTTTTTGCCTCGTCCTCACCGTTATTTATCGCGCCGAGGTCAATACCGTCGTTTTCCATCTGCGTGAGTATATCGTCCGTAACATCGTCAAGCTCGCTTTGAATGGTCTCTATTTCCGCCTTGTCGTGCTTATAAGAGATGTTTATCAAAGTCATGGTTCTTGCCGACGGATTATAACTGGCGTTGATGCCTTCAAAATAAAAATATTCGGGATTGTCAGACAAATAGTTTTCGGCAATTCCAAACACAGCTTTCGCCCTCGCGGTCATATGATTGAAATCTAACTGACCGCTTTCGTCAAACATTGTAATTTGAATATCATTAGGTATCTCTATTCTGACGCTCGGAGTTACGGTTATATCCTCCGGCGGCTCGGCTGTCTCAAGCGCAGCCGCTATAGCCGCCTTAATTTTGTCTGTTTCATCGTCAGTAAGCTTATCTTCGCCGACTATGCTGTCAATCGGCACGGCGGTAAGCTCTGTATCGTTATCCGCCGCCATATTATCCGTATGTAAGTCCGCCTCGGCGTATACCGCGCACTGAGCCGTTATCATCGAAAACGCGATAACGGCGCATAAAAATTTTCTCATATAAATTCCTCCTGATTTCTTTATGCGTCCTATTCTGTCCGCGCGCCGCAAAGCGGCGCACACGTTAATTATTATATACCTCTTTTTACTCCGCGTCAATATGTAAACAAAAAAAATTAAACCGCCCTTTGGGCGGTTTTTTAATACATTTTACGTAAAATGTCACAATAATCGGCAAAATTTGTCGTGAATATATAGTCGGCTATTAAAACGTCGTCGGGGGAATACGTGTCGAGGACGTACTCAAAATTACCCTTGTAAATCCTCGGATCGACGAGTATCACGGTATGGTAGCTCTCGATAAGCCAAGGCGCGAGCGCGTTTGAATACGATTCCTTTATCACGGCAAGCGTGCCGTCTTTTACGTCGTCGTTTACCATTTCTATAAGCGCGTGGTCGCTGCCGAAGAAAAATTGGTAATTTGCCTTTGTACTGTCGTACATTGTACCCTCGTAGGCGTGCGGCTTGTTGTTATCGTCAAAGCTGTACATGGTAATTTTAAGTTTGTCCGCCGGATCCACGTCGTACCACTCTATCGTGTCGGGAAGAATGTCAAAATCGGACGATTCCGCTCTGTCGTAAAGATAGCCCAAGAAGTTCGATATTTTATTTACCTCGTAACTGTCCTTATCACAGCCTTTTTGCTTCGTGAGGCGTATAAAATCACGGTACGCGTAGTACGCGCCGAGCGGCGTCCAGTGGTGGTCGGTGCGAAAGTACACATATTCGTCCGCGTGGTCTTTGATCGCGCCGTACGCGTCAACCGTTTTCACGTTTTTGTCAAGCTTTTCATAGATCGACTCTATCGCGTCCTGCTGGCTGTCCTGCAAGTTTTTGTACATCGGCTCCTGAAATTCGAGCTGCGTCGGTACAATCATATTGTAAAGCGTCACGTCCTTTGGGAGCTTGCGCGCGTAGTGGTTCACCGCGTCGGCGTAATCTTCCTCCCGCTCCGTATTTCTCATAAACATCTCCATAATAGCGTTGTTCGCGACGAGCAGAGTCTGTTTCTGCGTCGTGCCGGTACCGATGTCCTTTGTGGTGGATATAATCTTGCCCGTGTCGGGAGCGAAGCCCTTAATGTCGTCCGAAAGCTTGTTAAGGTCAAGAAAAAATGAGCGGAACGCGGCGCTGTCGCCTATAAAGCTCTCAAAGTCCGACGCGAACTTTCCCGAAAAGACCGTTTCCGAGTTAAATTCCGGCATGGAAGATGCCGCGCGGTTCTCGCGTTCAAAGCTTGCGCTGTCCGCCGGCAGGAGCAAAACGCATATAAAAACGGCTGTCATAAGTATAAAAGCGCCTATTACGAGCTTATTTTTCACATATCTCACCTCTAAAATCTGAAATACAAAAACGGATTGTAGGTTTGTCCCACAAGCAGGATAAAGCATATACCGAGTCCCGCTATGACGAGTATCGGCTGCGATACCGACGCGAACACGCCCGACCTCTTGCACAGGTGGTTATATATAATCGACGGCACCGGCGTGGACGCTACGGCGCACAGTATAATAAGCCAAAGGTTGGTACACAGCGCCGATACGGCGGTAAGGTCGTAAAGCGCCGCGCCCGCGCCGAACGCGCTTTTTAAAAACAGCCACAGCGCGTTTATGTCGGTAAAGTAGAACAGCGCCCACCCGAGCACTACGAAAAACAGCGTGTATATATGGCAAAACGGCGGCGGTATCTTGCGCAGCGCGCCTTTAAAGAAAAACTTTTCCATAAGCAGAAGCAGCGCGTAGAAAAGTCCCCAAAGTATAAAGTTCCAGCTTGCGCCGTGCCACAGACCCGTGAGCAGCCATACTATAAGTATGTTCCGCACCGCTCTGTATCGGTTCCCGCCCAGCGGTATGTACACATAGTCGCGGAAAAAGGAGCTTAAGGATATGTGCCATCTGCGCCAAAACTCCGTGATACTTCGCGAAATGTACGGATAGCGAAAGTTTTCGTCAAAGTCGAAGCCGAGCATCTTACCCATACCTATAGCCATGTCGCTGTAGCCGGAAAAGTCAAAGTATATCTGAAACGTGTACATTATAATACCGAGCCACGCCGACATGACGGTAAGACGCGTACTGCCCAGCAGCATGGACGCGGCCGAGCCGGCGCTGTTCGCGAGTATGACTTTCTTGCAAAGTCCCGCCGTAAAGCGCGTAACGCCGTACGCGAAGCCGTCGGACGTGACGCGGCGGTCGGAAAGCTGTCCGCCTATGGTCGAGTAGCGCACGATAGGTCCCGCGACAAGCTGCGGGAACAGCGAAACGTACGCGAGGAAATTCAGAAACGATTTCTGTACGCGTACCCTGCCGCGGTACATATCAATCGTGTACGACAGCGTTTGGAACGTGTAAAACGATATTCCTATCGGCAGCGTTACTTTCGGAGCCGGTATGCTCACGTGAAGCAGAGCGTTTATATTTTCCGTGAAAAAAGACGAATATTTAAACAGACATAAAAGTCCCAAATTTATTACAAGCGACGATATAAGCGCCGCTTTCGCCGCAGCGCGTGCGTAGTATTTGTCTATAATAAGACCGTTCACGTAATCCACAAGGGCGCTGAATATCAGTAATACCACCCATACGGGCTCGCCCCACGCGTAGAATATGAGAGAGGAGATAACGAGTACGGTATTTTTGTATGTTATATTTTTTGACAGATTGTACAGCACAAGCACTGACGGTAAAAATATACATATGAATATAATACTTGAAAATACCAATATATCCCCTCCTTTGCGGTTAAAATCGTAGGAATAGATTATACCACAAAAAAGGGGATATGTCAAAACCGATTATTTAAATATCTCCGCTATTTTTGTCATGTTCGCGCCGATTTCTATACTCTGCGGGCAGACGCTTTCGCACTTGCGGCATTTTCTGCACTTATCCGCGCCCGTTTTAAGCTCGGCGTATATTTCCCTCGCCTTTCCCATTCCGTGCGCGGCGGTGGCGTTGTACGCCTCAAACGTTTTCGGTATGTCAAGTCCGAACGGACACGGCATACAGTACGCGCATTTCGTACACGGCACGAGCGCCATTGTATCAAAAACCTCTTTCGTTTTAAGGAGCATGTCGAGGTCGGACTGCGTGAGCATACCTACCTCCGCCCTGTCCGCGTACATAACGTTGTCCTTTACCTGCCGGATGTCGTTCATACCGCTCAGAATAAGCGATACCTCTTTCCTGTTCCAGAGGAAGTCCATCGCCCACTCGACGGGAGTTTTTTCGTCCGAAAGCATCTTTTTTACCTGCGGCGCGGGATTTGCCAGCTTACCGCCCAAAAGCGGCTCCATTATTATAACGTCAATACCCTTGCTGTGCGCGTACTCCAAGCCCTCCGTACCCGCCTGATAGTCGAGGTTTATGTAGTTGTGCTGTACCTGACAAAATTCCCACAGGGGAGTCGAGTCAAGAATACGCTTAAAGGTGGCTAAGTCGTCGTGGAACGAGAAGCCTATATGCTTTATCTTGCCCGCCTTTTTCGCCGCCGTGAGCTTGTCAAGGATTCCGTATTTCATGACGATGTTGTCAAAACGGTCCTTGTCAAGCGCGTGCATGAGGTAAAAGTCTATGTGGTCCGTGCGAAGTCTTTTAAGCTGCTCGTCAAGCATAACGTCGAAGTCATCCGCGCTTTTCACGCGCCACGTCGGGCATTTGGTCGCGAATTTTATCCTGTCTCGGTACGGTTCAAGTACCTCGCCTATAAAGCCCTCGCTTGCCTCGTCATGGTAGACATAGGCGCTGTCGAAATAGTTTACGCCGTTTTCAACGGCGCAGCGAAGCATTTCGGCGGATCTTTCATAGTCTATATCCTTTGCCTTGTCCGTAGTTGTCGGAAACCTCATACAGCCGTAGCCCAGTACCGATACCTTTTCACCCGCAAGAGTTCTGTATTTCATGCCTATCAGTCCTTTCCGCCGCAGTAAGCGGCATATGTTTTAAATATTTTCCATTGAGGCGATGCTCTCAAGTACCTTATCAAGCATTTCACGGTACTTTTCGCCTTTCGCCTTTTCCTCGTCGATTACCTTTTGCGGCGCTTTTGAGACGAAGCCCTGATTGCTGAGCTTACCCTCAACGCGCTTTATTTCGCCCTCTAACTTTTTCTTTTCAGCCTGTAATCTCTGTAATTCCTTCTCCTTGTCAACAAGCTCGTCGAGCGGCAGGAAGATTTCCGCCGAAGGTACGACCACGTTTACCGCGTTCGCGTCGATTCCGCTCTTGTCCGATTGCACGACAGCCTCGCTTGCCGAAGCTAACTTTTCAAAGAAAATTTTTCCCTTTTCGAATACGTCCGCTTTGTCGGTCACGATTATCGTCTTAGCCTTCTTTGACGGCGGGACGTTCATTTCCGCGCGGCGGTTCCTTATCGCCGTGATAGCGCCCATGATAAGCTCCATTGCGCTTTCCTCCGACTTGAAGCTGAGGTTTTCGTCGTATTCGGGATAGCGGCTTATCATAATGCTCTCGCCTTCGTGCGGGAGGTGCTGCCATATTTCCTCGGTTATGAACGGCATGAACGGGTGCAGGAGCTTCATTGTGTTGGACAGCACGTATGTGAGAACGTACTGCGCCGTTTTGCCGGTCGCGTTTTCATTGCCTGACAGGCGCGGCTTTACAAGCTCGATATACCAGTCGCAGAACGTATCCCATATGAAATCATACAGATTCGACAGTGCTACGCCGAGCTCAAATTTGTCTATATTCTCCGTTACCGCCTTTACCGTGTCGTTGTAGCGCGATAAAATCCACTTGTCCTCTAATTGCAGCTCGTTTGCGTCGGGGAGCTTGTTTTCGGTTATGTCAAGGTTCATCAGCGTAAATCTCGACGCGTTCCATATCTTGTTCGCGAAGTTTCTGCTCGCCTCGACGCGCTCGATATAGAAACGCATATCGTTTCCGGGCGCGTTGCCGGTCGCGAGTGTGAAGCGCAGCGCGTCCGCGCCGTACTTATCAACTATTTCAAGCGGGTCGATACCGTTTCCGAGCGACTTTGACATCTTGCGTCCCTGCGAGTCGCGGACAAGTCCGTGAATGAACACGTGCTTGAACGGCGCTTTGCCGGTGTGTTCCATCGCCGAGAATACCATTCTCGACACCCAGAAGAATATTATATCGTAGCCGGTAACGAGTACGCTCGTCGGGTAGAAATAGTCCAAATCCTCGGTTCTGTCAGGCCAGCCGAGCGTCGAGAAGGGCCACAGAGCCGACGAGAACCACGTGTCAAGCACGTCCTCGTCCTGATGAACCTTGCCGCCGCATTTCGGGCAGGTGGTGATGTCCTCTTTTGAAACGATCGTTTCGCCGCACTCGTCGCAGTAGAACGCGGGTATTCTGTGTCCCCACCAGAGCTGGCGCGAAATGCACCAGTCGAGCACGTTCTCCATCCAGTTCATGTAGATTTTTGAGAAACGCTCAGGGATAAACGACGTTTCGCCGCTCTTTACCGCCTCGATCGCGGGACCCGCGAGCGGTTTCATTTTAACGAACCACTGTTTTGAAATAATCGGCTCTACCGTCGTTCCGCAGCGATAGCACGTGCCGACGTTGTGGCTGTGATCCTCGACCTTGACG
>CANQQW010000011.1 GCA_947626075.1 uncultured Clostridia bacterium | reverse complement strand
GTTTTCAGCCAGTCTATGCTTCTGGCGCAGTTCATCATCATAATTCCCACATAGATGAGCGCCGCCGCTGTCGCGCACCCCGGTACAAGCATCGCGATCGGGCTTAAAAACATGCTGACAAAAAACAGCGCACCAGTCACCATAGCAGCCATACCTGTCTTACCGCCCTCCGCAATGCCGGTGGAAGCCTCCACATAAGAGCTTACCGTGGACGTGCCGCAGACCGCACCGCACGTGGTGGCTATGGCGTCCGCAAGCATCGCTTTATCAAGGTTTGGCACTTCGCCCTCCTCGGTCAGGAGATTTCCCCTGGCGCAGGCTCCGTACAACGTGCCAATCGTATCAAACATATCCACCAGACAAAACGCGAGCGCGGTCGTCGCAATCAATACGGCAAGCTCCGTTCCGCTGTGATTTGCCAGATACGCCGAAAAGTCAAAGCCTTCCGTAAAAACCTTGCCAAACGCATGCGCGCCAAAGTCCCCGAATGCCGTAAACGGATTTAAATTCAGATTGGCTGTAAAGCCCTCATAAAATCCCGGGACGGTAAAACCGAGAAGATAATACAGCACCGTTCCGCCGAGTATTCCCCATAGCACAGCGCCCTTTACCCGCTTGTATGTCAGAACCGCAATCGCAATTAAAGCGGCAATTGTGACAAGCATCGGCATAATATCTTTCCATGCTACATTCCCGGAAAGCAGGTTGAATGATGCAAGGTTTACATAGGTGGACGGATCCGCTACCACGATTCCCGAATCCTTAAGTCCGATGAAGGCAATAAACAGTCCGACTCCCGCAGGGATCGCCACCCTTACCGCCGTCGGTATCGCCTCAAATATTTTCTTTCTAAGTCCTGTTACCGTAAGCAGTATGAACATGATGCCGTCAAGCAAAATGAGTACCAATGCGTTGGCGTAGCTCAAACCAAAGCCGAAGCACACCGTATAGACGAAAAACGCATTGGAGCCCATGGCGGACGCCTGCGCCAGCGGTAGGTTCGCCAGAAGTCCTATCAGTACCGTACCGATACAGGCGGAAATTGCGGTCGCGATATAGATTGCGTTGTATGACACCCCGGGAAGCTCCGCAAACATTCCCGAATTGACCATGAGTATGTACGCCATAGTCATAAAGGTCGTAAGTCCTGCCAGAGCCTCCGTTTTCATCGTGGAGCCGGCTTCCTTTATATGAAATATTTTTTCTATTGATAACTTCATCTCTTGCACCTCTTTCTTTTTTTAAAAATCACTCCGTAATCGTCTGTTCCGACAGATTAAATTTTTCACTGCGATTGGTTACCACACGATACCTCCTAACGGTTAATCTTTTAGAGCGGAATCCATCCAGTCACAGGACGGCATAAAGCTTCTGTCCGTATAGGCGTCGTCCGACACATCCGAAAGATTTTTTACCGTAATATTCTGTCCCGACATAACCTGCTCCTGCGTCACCACTGCGGACGGGATCTCCATCCACATTCCGGGGTCTTCATAATAGCTTGAAGCCGCTTTAATATCGTCATATTGCTCCGCCATTTCCAACGCCAGTACCCGACAGGCAAATTCACCGTTTAGCGTCCAGTTGGTCGTGGCGCATGCCTTCCAGTTTTTGCCCTCCGCCATAAGCCGGATATCCTCGTCACAAATATCTACCGATACCATGGGAATATCGCTGTCCAATTCCCGCAGAGCCTGATACACACCTCTTGCATATGCGTCATAGCAGCACCATATGGCGTCTATTTCACCGTCATTGTATTTTCCGATAATGTTCTTTGCCGCCTCCTGCATGGAAGATACAGGATTTAAGTGATCCTCCGGGACTATCTGCTCCAGCGTCTTTATCCAACCCGCCGTTTCATAAGGCTCATAGCCGACCCGGCGTCGGTCAAAAGCGGCAATGTAGTTTTCCTCCTGTACTTGCAGGATATTAACAGGTTCATTGTTCGCCGTTTTGTCAGGATACATGGCAAGGATTTCCTCCACCAGAGCCGAAGCAAGTCCCGAATCCTGCTGGAACAGCTGAACCACGCCGTCAATCGTTTTCGTTTCCCCGTTTTCATCTTTGAAAGAGGTGTCAAAGGTCGCTATTTTCAAATTCGGGTATTCTTCCAGCACGTCCGTCAGAAAATCCCACGCGTAATCTTCTCCGCCGTGTGAAACAAGCAGTCCGTCATAGCCGTCCTTTGCGCATTGCAAAATTCTGTTTTTCCATTCCTCGTCGCTGTCCTCGCAGAAAAAGGTGTCCGCCTCCATGCCGAGGGCGTTAGCCGTCTCTGTAAAGGACTCCGACCACATCTCAAAAATCGGCGAGGAGGACATATACATGATATACGCTACTTTTTCCCCTGCCACAGGATTATTATTTTCCTTTGCGGAGCAGCCCGCAAGACATGCTGTTATCAAAGTGAGCGTCATAAATAATGTAATTATTTTTCGCATTTTAAATCTCCTTAATTGTCACAAATTGTCACGAATTTAAATACATTATATACCAATATTCGTATCTTTGCAATAGATATTTTTCGCAAATCATATAAAGCAACTATGAAACTCTATAATTTGCTTATATAGTATGCAAAAATCAATTTAAGTTCTATCCATAATTATTAAGAGATTGTAATATTACTGTCTATAAGATGATTTATAATGTTATCCTCCGTAAGAATATCGGTGATTTTTCCGTCGTTATCCGTCAGATAAACAATACTGTATGCGTTTGTATCAAATTTTTCCGCTATGGAGCGATAGTCCGAGGTATTGTCCGCTATAAAGTGGCGGATTTTACGCCTGTTTTTCTTTTTGTGAAACATTAGCCCGCGCACAAAGTCAACGTCGTATTTCTCTTTTTCGGTAAATAGATTACCCGCAATCATCATGGCAAACATCATAAGCGAAAAATTGAAACGCGTACTGATAAGCGCTGCGGCTCCCGCAGCCGCCAGCAAAGCCGCCGTGACCGCTGTAATATAGCGCATGACGCGCGCCGCGCTCCTATAACCTATTTTACCCGCGACAAGCCTGCGTATTATGATACCGCCGTCAAGCGGTATAGCCGGAAGCATATTCATTAAAAACAGAACCGCGTTGCTTATATAAAACATACGAAGAATTTCATAGTTCCAGTGTTTACATATAAACGCGGTTATAAGCGCGAGCAATACGTTTGACGCGGGACCGCTTATATAGAGAATTATCTCGTCTGCCGCGGAGTATACCATTTTGTTCTTCAGCCTAAGATTCACTCCGAACGGCAAAAAAGCCATGTAATCAATTTTAAGTCCTATGCACACCGCAGCTGCGCAATGCGCCGCCTCGTGCATAATCATGGCGGCATAGGTCATATAAAAAATAATGGGATAACGAAATATAACGCATACCGAAAACATTGCTATGGTCAGTATGTGAACGCGCAGATGTTTTGTAATTTTTATCAAAGCGCACACCTCCTGTCTGTTTATGCCTATGCGTCAAACAAAAAAACAGTACATGAAAATCCATGTACCGTTTTTTGTATTATAAACTGTTATAAAACGCGAGGTAAGATCTGTACGCCATGTACACGTCGCTTTTCGCCGTAATTTCAAACGGCGAATGCATCGAAAGAACCGGCACACCGCAGTCAATCACGTCCATATTGAGATTAGCGACGTACTGAGCAATCGTTCCGCCGCCGCCCTGATCGACCTTACCAAGTTCCGAAGTCTGCCAAATTACTCCGTCGTTATCAAGTATTTTGCCTATATCGTACACAAATTCCGCCGACGCGTCCGAAGAACCTGATTTTCCTCTTGCGCCTGTGTACTTCATCAGTACCATGCCGCAGCCGGCGAAAGCCGCGTTATTCTTTTCCGACACGCTTTCATAGTTCGGGTCTAAAGCCGCGCCCACGTCCGAGGAAAGACATCTCGAATTGGATATTACGGTGTTTATATCGGTCAGTGAGCATTTACCTGTCAGCTTTTCAATGATTTCCGCCACGGTCATTTCAAATGACGCGCTCAGCATACCTGTATTGCCCATAGAACCTATTTCTTCTTTATCAACGAGCAGCGCCGCCGCCGTTTTTTTCGGGGCTTTGACCGCGAATATACCTTTCAGTGTAGTGTAAGCACATACTCTGTCATCCTGACCGTACGCACCGATAAAGCTCTCGTCAAGACCGACGTTTCTCGCTTTAAACGCGGGAACAATCTCTATTTCCGCGCTCAGGAAATTTCTTTCGGTTATTCCGCAGCGTTCGTTAAGAATTTTAAGAACCGCAAACTTGACCTTTTCCTTTATGTCCTCCGTTTCGGCGGGCATTCCGCCGATAAGTATGTTAAGACTTTCTCCCTCTATGCCGTCAGTCATTTTTTTCGACATTTGATCCTTTGCAAGATGCGGCAGCAAATCCGTAATGCAAAATACGGGGTCGTCGTCGTTTTCGCCGATATTCAGCTCCACTTTTTCGCCGTTATCGGTGAATATAACGCCGTGTATCGCAAGAGGCATAGCAGTCCATTGGTACTTTTTTATTCCTCCGTAATAATGCGTCTTTAAAAGCGCCATGCCGTCACTTTCATAAAGTGGATTTTGTTTCAAATCAAGACGCGGAGAGTCTATGTGCGCGCCGACAAGATTGATGCCGTTCTTTATATCCTCGCTGCCGATAACGGCAAGAAGAATACTCTTATTGCGGTTAAGCTTATATACCTTGTCTCCCGCCTTGAGACTGCTTACTGTATTTATGTCCTTAAATCCGCACAGCTCCGCCATTTTTACGGCTTTCGCCGCACATTCGCGCTCAGTCTTGCCCTCATTCAGAAATTCGCGGTATTCGTCGCAAAGCTCAAACATTTCCCGCTTTTCCTCTTCATTCATGCTTTCATATGCGTTTTTTCGCGTATAACTTAAATGCTTAAATAATTCTTTATCCGTCATTTTTACGCCTCCGATTCATTTTTTATACAGTCATTGTACCACAAATATGAAATTTCGTCCATATTTTTTGGTAAATTAATTAAATTTTAATTGCTAAAATAATCTTTATATGGTATAATAATTTTATGGAATTGGAATATAAGGGCAATAATCTGATTGTCACAGGTTTAAAGGATTTTGATTTAAAGCATATATTCGACTGCGGTCAGTGCTTCCGCTGGAACGCGGACGGAGACGGCTCGTACATCGGCGTCGCGCGCGGCAGGGCGCTTCGCATTAAGCAGAGCGGCGATACGCTTACGCTTTACGATACGAGCGAAAAGGATTTTGAAAGCGTCTGGCGCGGGTATTTCGACCTTGACAGGGATTACGGTGAGATAAAGAAAAAGCTCGCGTCCGACGATGTTATGCGCGCGGCTGTTTTGTACGGCGGCGGTATACGCATACTTAATCAGGATTTGTGGGAAACGGTCGTGTCGTTTATAATATCGGCGAGCAACAACATACCGCGCATAAAAGGTATAATAGAACGGCTGTGCGCCGCTTTCGGCAAGGAAATCGAGTACGGAGGCGAAATATATTACTCATTCCCCGATTTTGAGGCGCTTGCGCGTCTTACGCCGGAGGATTTGGCACCGATACGCGCCGGCTTTCGCGACAAGTATATTATTGACGCGGCGAGACGGTTCGCGTCCGGCGATATTGACGAAAAATACATACGCTCGCTTGACGCGGAGGGCGCGAAAAAAGAGCTTATGCGCATAAACGGCGTGGGTAACAAGGTCGCGAACTGTATACTGCTTTTCGGGCTTTCACACACCGAGGCTTTTCCCGTGGACGTATGGATAAAACGTATTATGGAATACTGTTATTTTGACGGCGAGGAAAGCATAGAGGCAATCTCGCGTTTCGCTTTGGAACGGTTCGGAGATTTGGGCGGTTTCGCCCAGCAATACCTGTTCTTTTACGCGAGGGAAAATAAAATAGGCACGGTTTAACCGCCGCTTGCCCACGGGCGGCCGGAATATGATTATGTGGGCTGAAAGGATAAATGGATAAATGCTTGTTGATTTGAAAAGAACGGTAGCTTATATATGTCCGTTCTGTTCCAATATTTCGTCAAAGATACTTTCCGTATTTAATTTTTCCGGCACGGACAGTATTCAGCTTATATGTCCCACTCACGGTTGTCACGAGGTATGCGTGCATATAACGCAGAAGAACAGCCGCTACAAGATAGACATTGAATGTCCTTTGTGCGGTGAAAGACATTCGTATTCAATATCGCGCGAAAGCTTTTGGCACAAGAACATTATCACGTATAAATGTCCCGTCGCGGGCATAGACATATTCTTTGCGGGCGATGAGTCGGATGTTGAAAACAAGCTGAACGACAGCACCGATATATACTCGGATATAATAGGCGATTTCGCGCCGGAGGAGGACGAGGAAACATTTAACCTCTTATACGCCATTGTTGACCGTCTGCACAAGCTGCATGAGCGCCACCGTATTTCCTGTGTGTGCGGTCATGATGACATCGATTTCAATATCGTAAACGGAAACGTAATCCTTACCTGCACACGTTGCAGAAAATCAAAGGTGATAGAAACGAGCGAGGACGCGCTCACGCGTCTTTTAAACGCTCACGCCGTTATTATCGGCGATTAGGCAAGTAAATAAATAGACAAAAATATATTTATTTTATTTTAATTTACAAGGAGGAATTTAAAAATGTTGGTTTCAGCTACGGAAATGTTAAATAAGGCGGTCGCGGGCAAGTACGCGGTCGGTCAGTTTAACATCAACAATCTTGAATGGACAAAGGCAATCCTCGCCACGGCGGAGGAAAACAAGTCGCCCGTTATTCTCGGCGTAAGCGAGGGTGCGGGTAAATATATGACGGGCTTTAAGACCGTCGCGGCTATGGTTAAGGCTATGATAGAAGAAATGAACATAACCGTTCCCGTCGCGCTTCATCTTGACCACGGTACTTATGAGGGCTGCTACAAGTGCATAAAGGCAGGATTTTCGTCTATAATGTTTGACGGCTCCCACTTCCCCATTGAGGAAAATATCGAAAAAACAAAGGAGCTTGTAAAGGTAAGCCACGCTATGGGTATGTCAATCGAAGCCGAGGTAGGCTCCATAGGCGGCGAAGAGGACGGAGTTGTCGGAATGGGTGAAATCGCCGACCCGAATGAGTGCAAGAAAATAGCGGATCTCGGCGTTGACTTCTTGGCTGCCGGTATAGGCAATATTCACGGCAAGTACCCCGCCAACTGGAAAGGTCTCGACTTTGACGCGCTCGCAAAGACGAAGGAGCTTATCGGCGACCTCCCGCTCGTTCTCCACGGCGGCACGGGTATACCCGCCGATATGATCAAGAAGGCAATCTCGCTCGGCGTGGCTAAAATCAACGTAAATACCGAATGTCAGCTCTATTTCCAGGAAGCTACGAGAAAGTACATCGAGGCGGGCAAAGACCTTGAGGGCAAGGGCTTTGACCCGAGAAAGCTTTTGGCTCCCGGCACGGAGGCTATAAAGGTAATCGTAAAGGAAAAGATGGAGCTGTTCGGTTCCGTAGGCAAGGCATAATTTTTGTAATTTACATACGCCTCTTATCATATTATTTGATGAGAGGTGTATTTTTTATGAGAAATATAAGCAGCAAGCTAAAAACATTTTCGGTTATTGTGTTTGTGTCGGTTCTTTACTGCGCTATTCTCGGAATGTTTTTCAATAATATATCGTCCGTACCAGTACTTTCGACAAACGACGGCAGCGATGCGGTCGAACTGCCAATCATAATGTATCACAGTGTTTTAAAGGACGAAAGCCGTTCCGGCGCTTATGTGATAACTCCCGAAACGCTGGAAAACGATATTGTATACCTCCTTGAAAACGGATATACATTTGTCACTGCGCAGGAGCTTATCGACTATACGGAAAATATCGGTATTCTTCCCGACAAGCCGGCAATGCTCACTTTTGACGACGGTTTTTACAACAACTACGAATATGTAAAGCCCCTGCTTGAAGAATACGGAGCGTCCGCCGTCATATCCGTTGTTGGCAGCTATACCGACGAGTTCTCAGAAAGTAATATCGCAAATCCAAGCTTCGGTTATCTTCGCTGGAGCGACGTTTACGATATGTTCCTGTCGAAGCATATAGAAATAGGTAATCACTCGTATAATTTCCACTCAACCGACCAAGGCAGAATGGGCTCGGGGCGTAATGAGGGGGAAAGCGACGAGGAATACTTAAGTATTTTCTGTGAGGACACGCAAAGAATGCAGGACAGATGTATGGAAAAAACGGGATTTGCTCCTGTTATATACACCTATCCATTCGGTGAGTACGATGAGATAACCACAGACGTTTTAAAGGAAATGGGTTTTAAAATGAGTCTGTCATGTACGGAGGGTATCAATCATATAGTACCCGACCCCGACTGTCTGTTTATTTTAAAACGCTACAACCGTCCGAGCGGCATAAGCACATGGGAATTTTTTAAGGATATAATCAAAGAGTAAGGAAGCTGTATCCTTACTCTTTAAAATTTTATTGACTGTCCTTATTTTTAAGCGAGTAATATTCAACAATGCCATAATCGCGAAGCGGCTTTGATTCGTCCACAACGTTCCTGCTCCACACTCCGTCCTTGCTGTAGTGTCCCATCCCGTTTATCTGCGGAATATCGGCGCTTATTTTTGATGTGAAATTCCCTATGTCCGTCTTATCTATCTTCGCCGTGTCAAGCACAAGATTGGCAAGATAATTCGGGCTTGTTTTAACGCCGTCACCGCTGTTTTCTATTTTGTAGTTCGCCCAAAGCACAAACGGCACCTTGTACCGTTTTTGCAGTTCCTCCGGCGTTAATTCGTAAAGTGGTTTTCCGTAAAGCTCCTCGTAAAACTGCTGTTCCACCGCAGGTTGGTGGTCCCCGAACATAACGACTATCGTATGTTCATCGTAATTTTTAAGATAATTTACAAGCTCGCCAAACGCGTCATCGCTTTCCTTTATCAGCGACAAATATTGTTCCGTTTCTTTGTAATGTCCCTCCATGTCTGAAATAGTCACCGTCGGGAACTCGGCTCCTCCGTAAGTGTATCCGCCGTGGTTTTGCATCGTCACGTTGAAAATAAACATTTTCTCGCCGTCTTTCTTCTCTTCAAGGCTTTTTATAATACCTTTATAGACGGTCCTGTCGCTTATATAAAATCTCATATATTCCCATTCATCCTCGGGAATGAGGTCGTCGAGATTGTCAAGGCTTACAAATTCGTCGAAGCCCATAAGCTCGTACACCTTTTTCCTGTTCCAGCACCGCGCGTAATACGGGTGCAGCGCCATAGTCTTGTAGCCCAGCTCCGACAAATGATTCGGCAGCGCGAAATTATACGGTTTCGATGCGTATTGCAGATACGGCACGGAGCCGTTGGGCAAAAGTCCCATAGACAGCCCCGTAAGGAACTCAAACTCCGTATTGCACGTATATCCGCCAAACGGCGATACCAAAAGCTCGCCCTTTATCGCGTTTTTTTTCAAATCATGTATAAAAGGCATATAGTCCTCGCTCGTATTGAAGCCGCCCACCGTCTGTAAATCCGCAAAGCTTTCATTCATAATTACTATTATATTGGGAGAATCCGGCGCCGCCGCAGGCTCCGCGTCCGTTTCCAGCAGTTTCTCCGCTTCCTCCGCGCTGTAACCGTCCGGCTTTTGTAAAATCATCTTACGCACATTAATATAAAAGCTGTAAAGAGTGCCATGAGTATTGTTCGCATGGTACTGGTCAAATACGTCCATACCGCTGCTTGTATAGTCCACGGAGCCTAACGAGAACATAAATATAAGCACAAACGCCGCCGACGCCGACGGTATTATGATATTCTTGTACCTGAACTTAAGCTTAAACGAAAATCTTGCCGAAAGCACGATCACAAGGGCGGCTATTACCGTAGCCGCTATAATCGGATACTGCATCTCGAACTCGTAATTTTCCGCCACCTGCGCCGCCGTGCCTATGGCGAGGAAATCGCCCGGTATAAGCGGAGTGCCGCGGAGGATATTCACAACGAAGCTCGCCGTATTGAAGAGATAGGATATCGCCACCGTTACTATCGAGCTTATTCTCATACTGCGGCTTATCGCCATAACAATCGCCATTATAGCGAAATAGAACATTACATTTATAAAGTATATCCCAAAAGAGTACTCGGGCGAGCCCGACAAAATCATTGCTATCTGCATACAGAAAAACGGGGTCAGCGCAAATATCGCAACCGAAATTACCTTATGCAGCGCGGGCGATATTTTGACATCGGCTACCACGAGCGCCCAAAAGCCTATTACAAGAACGTATGACGTCAGATATATAAAGTAATCGAAGCTGTCCTCTTTAGCGTAAAAAAGTCCCGTATTGACGCTTATAAACGTCCACAGCGCCAGTGAAAGAATGCTTCCAAGCACTATCCACGGCCATTTCTTAAGTGATACCATTCTATTTCTCCTTAATTATTTCTATTGCCTTATTAAGCTGCGCGTCGTTCTCGTGCGCTACCTCCGACGCATAGCTGTCCTTATATTCCCCGCTCATTTCAACCGTCACGTCAGGCTCTATTCCCACATCGTGTATACATACACCGTTTGGCGTGTAGTATTTAGCCGAAGTAAGCGATATGCCCGAGCCGTCAAAGAACGGGTAGACGTCCTGTACTATTCCCTTTCCGTAACTTGTCGTTCCCACTACGACCGCCTTGCCATAGTCTTTCAGTGCTCCCGTAAGCACCTCGGACGCGCTGGCGCTGTTTCCGTTTATGAGAACAACCATAGGCATATCAACGCTTTGCGCGTCGGAACTGTAGTATTTCCTGTCTCCGTCCTTCGTTTCCGTATATGTGATAGTACCCTCAGGCAGCAGCTTGTCGGCAACCTTGCATACCTCAGTAAGCACGCCGCCGGGGTTGTCCCGTAAGTCAATTATGAGCTTCTTCATTCCCTGCTCGGACAGCATTGCGAATTCATCATTAAATTCGGATGCGGTACTGTGCGTACCGTCCTCTGAATCCATATTAAAGCCTGTTATGCGGATATATCCTATATTATCGTCCAGCATTTCGCCGCTTACAGAATCGGATGATATATCGCGTCGCTCGACGCTTAAATCAACGTTTTCGCCGCTGCTTTTACGGATGGTTATATTTACGGACGTACCCTCCTCGCCGCTTTTTATAGCATCCACCGCCTCGGTAAGCATATCTCCACTGTACGCCGCGCCCTCGACAGCCGTCAGCACATCGCCCGGTTCTATTCCCGCCTCGTATGCGGGGCTGCCCTCAAACGGCGCTATGATTTCTATTTCGTTATTGTCGTTTACTCCGACTATTACGCCGATACCGACATACCCGTCCCGTACGTTAGATATATACGACGAAAATTCGTCCGCGGTGTAGTAATGAGTATACGGTTCGTCAAGTCCCTCGATGTATGCTTGCAGCGCATTGTCACGAAGTTTTTGTTTGTCGTAATCATAGAGATATTTCTTTTCGAGTATATTTTCAACCGCCTTTACTTTATTGGAAAACGCCTTGTCATCGTTCCCGGGCGAAAAATATATCGATATGTTATCCTTTACAAACGACGTCAAAACTCCCGTGACAACAGCCGTGACGACCGCAGTTATAACAATCGCTTTAATGATTTTTTTATTGTCGTCCATTAGTAATCTCCTTGAATATATCAATAAAAATATAGGGGGACGTTTATCCCCCCATTAAATCATATTTTCATAGAGTTTGATTCAAGATATTTGTGAACCATCATTGCTACCTTAAACACGATAGCTTGGTCGAATTTCCTTAAATCCAATCCTGTGAGCTTGTAAATCTTTTCAAGTCGGTATACAAGCGTGTTCCTGTGTACGAAAAGCTGTCTCGACGTCTCGCTTACGTTAAGGTCGTTTTCAAAGAACTTGTTAATGGTGAGAATAGTCTCGTCGTCAAGCGTGGAAATATCTCCTTTCTTAAATACCTCCTGCAAAAACAGCTCGCACAGTTTAATCGGAAGCTGGTAGATAAGTCTGCCTATTCCGAGACTATCGTAGTTCAGAATATACTTTTCCTCGTCGAATACCTTTCCGACCTCAATGGCAATCTGCGCTTCCTTATAGGCGTTGTTAATCTGATCAATATTTAGCGCTATGGTACTAAGTCCCACGCATACGGTAAGCATGGTTTCCGCATTTACCGTATCTACAATGGACTGCGCCAGCTCCTCCAGCTTGTCGGACATTTCAATTTCCTTAAGTTCCTTGATAAGCACTATGTTGCTTGAGTCTATGTTTATAAGGAAATCCCTCTCCTTGTCGGGGAACATATTGCGCAATACCTCGTAAATTCCGTTTTCGCCCTCCTCAAGCACCTTTACGTAAAATACCGCTCTCGGAATGTCCGTGTCAACGTGCAGCTCGCGCGCTTTCTGATGAAGGTCAAACGCAAGAAGATTATCAAAAATAATATTCTGCATGAAATTGTTCTTGTCAAATTTTTCGTCGTAGTAATAACGCACGTTATTGGCGGCAACTACTATAGACTTGCAGCAGTACTTCGCAATCTCGTCCGTACCCTCCACATAAACGACATATTCCGCGTAAGGCTTATTTGACATTGAACGCACCGTATAGCCGTCCTTGAAAAGGAGCTTATCACTGCTCGATGCTGCCGCTATGATGCTTTCTATCACATCGTCCGTCGGTTCTCCTCCGTTTGCCGCCAAAATCAGCCCGTGCGAGTCGACTATTCCGAATTTCTTCGGAAATACGTCTGCCATCTGCGTTATAATATTCTGAAATGCCTTGCTTATCATTTTAACTCCTCCACATATATAATTTGAAAACAATCCTGTACGCGATATATATTTTAATTATACATGAATTTTTTGACAAATGCAAGAGTAGACAGCGATTTTTTTTGACATTATTTGCGATTTTATATATATTTTCTGAGTTGTTTGAGCGCACTCTTTTCAAGTCTCGATACCTGCGCCTGTGATATGCCGATTTCCTCAGCTACCTCCATTTGGGTGCGGCTTTGAAAAAAGCGGAGATTTAAAATATGCTTCTCCCTCTCGTCGAGGTGCTTCATAGCCTCGCTTAACGCAATGCTTTCAAGCCAGTTTTCGTCCACGTTCTTCGTATCCTTAACCTGATCCATTACAAAAATCGCTTCGCCGCCGTCGTGGTAAATCGGCTCAAACAACGACACGGGATCGGCTATCGCGTCAAGTGCGAATACCACATCTTCTTTCGGCAGATTAAGTTCCTTTGCTATTTCGGAAATGGTAGGTTCTTTTGAATTCGCGCTTATAAGTTTCTCTTTAATGTGCATCGCCTTGTAAGCTATATCCTTTAACGAGCGGCTTACACGTATTGAATTGTTATCGCGAAGATAACGGCGTATCTCGCCTATAATCATGGGTACGGCATATGTTGAAAACTGGACGTTCTGACTGAGGTCGAAATTATCTATAGCCTTTATAAGTCCTATGCAGCCAACCTGAAATAAATCATCCGCATTTTCGCCGCGGTTGTTAAAACGCTGTATAACGCTCAGCACAAGGCGCAAATTGCCCTGTACAAACGTCTCGCGCGCTTTCATATCTCCCGCCTTTATTTTAACAAATAGTTCGTCCTTTTCCTCCCTCGAAAGCACAGGAAGCTTAGAAGTATTTACCCCGCATATTTCTACCTTGTTTGTCATATCTTATTCCTCCTTGTTAAAACCGCGTTATCAGATATGCGGCTATGTACAAGATATGACACATTATGTAATTAAATTAACACATCTTAGCTATTTCCTTTTTCAATCTTCCGATTATTCTCTTTTCGAGACGCGATATATACGACTGCGATATGCCAAGCATATCCGCGACCTCTTTCTGCGTCTTTTCCTTTTCACTGCCAAGTCCGAAACGCAGACGCATTATCTGCTGCTCCCTCCCCGACAGCTTGCCGAGCGCATCGGCGAGCAGCGTCTTGTCAACCTCGTCCTCTATGTTCTTGCATATAACATCATTATCGGTGCCGAGAATGTCGGAAAGCAGCAGCTCATTTCCGTCCCAGTCCACATTTAACGGCTCGTCTATTGATATTTCACTTCGCATATTTGAGTTCTTACGAAGATACATCAGTATTTCGTTTTCAATGCAGCGCGAGGCGTATGTCGCAAGCTTTATGTTTTTGGACGGGTTAAACGTGTTTATTGCCTTTATAAGACCGATTGAGCCTATTGATATTAGGTCCTCAACATATATACCCGTGTTTTCAAATTTTCGCGCGATGTACACAACAAGCCTTAAATTACGCTCTATGAGAGTAGATTTTACGGACATGTTTCCGGCGGCAAGCTTTTCTATAAGCTCCGCTTCCTCCTCTCTTTTGAGCGGCGGAGGGAGCGTGTCGCTGCCCCCTATGTAGAACACATCGTCACACTTAAGCGGATTTGAACCTATGAACATAAATTTCTTACCGAGTTTCCTTAAAATCTCCATCTTTCAATTACATACTCCCTTCACAATAATCCTGCATTTATAAGCGCGTTATATTTTTTATCCTTTGAAAGCGAAGCTCCGTAAATACCCACAAATGATTTCGCGTACGTTTTCTTTTCCTCGGGAATACTTATTTTGTCAGCGAGGAAAGCGAATAAAATTCCCGACGGATTTCCTATCGTGCTGAACGGCACAATCCAAAGCTTCATATCATCCGCGTGGTTTTCTATTTCGGAGAAATCGTAATCCGCTCCAAACAATTCCTTTACGCTGTTCCATTCGAGAATACTCACGTATTTTCCTGTAACAGGTTCTCTCAATAAATTTCCGCTGTCGAACAATGCCGTCACGGTTACTGTTTTGTCGTTATGTGTCACCGACATGATATAGTATTTTTTATTTTTCCTGTTTTTAAACACTTTTACAAAGAAAAACATTATAAAATATGAGGCGGCGAACATCAGCAGAAACGTTTTTTGAGGAATATCGAAATACGCAATTCCTGATTTTACGGCGACCGCGACCGTGTTTTTCATCAGCGCGGTGAGCATAATCATAGAGAAAATCATTATGCCGGACATCAGAGTGAAATAGACGATTTGTTCAAAAAATTGCTTCCTCTGCTCAAAAAACGCCGTAAATATCATCGCGAATACCGATAACACTCTTAAAATAAGCGCGGCGTAGGCACTTATTTCGGTGCAGAATATTACCGTCGCCGCTGCGGCGCCCAAAACGGACGCGGCTGTAAGTCTTATTTTACGAAGTCTTATTTTACTTACGCATTTTGCAAGGATAAAAAGCATCAGATACGATGATATAAAATTTACGATAAAAATTACATCGGCGTATATGACCATTGTCCTCACCTCTAAAAAGTATTATACTCCTATGTATGTGAGAAAAATGTCAAAGACGGTTGTCGAATGAAAAAAATATTTCGACAAAAAGGTTCAAAAAATATGTAAAACATAAAAAAAAGAGTCGCATTATATATTGCAACTCTCATAAATAATATTCTATTTCAGCTCATATCCGCCTACGGGTCGCACGGAAAGCACATGGCACATTCCTTCGCCCAAAGCAGTTTCGATGCGGCGCTTAAAATCATCAAGTATATCGAACGGTACAAACGCCTGCACAGTGCCGGCAAATCCGCCTCCGTGTACGCGGTACGCGCCTCTGTCGCCAAGGATTTCCGCGCAAAGGGCAAGCGTAACGGCTACCGCCTGATTATGCGGCATACTCGCCGCAAACACATTCTGCAAATACATATATGACGAGAAGCCCGATTCTTTTACAAGGCTTAAAAAGGCATTGAAATCATTGTTTTTAAGCGCGTCAACCTCTTTTTGCGCCCTCTCGTTCTCGTTAAAGAAATGTATTGCGCGCAAGATTGCTCTGTCGTTATTGACTTCTGCGCGGATATTTTTGATATTTTTGAAAAATTCATCTTTGTCAACCTCGCGCAGGTAATCCTTACCGAAGAACGCGGCTATCTGCTTCATTTCAGACGGTATTGTGGCATACTCGTCCGTCAAATCCGCATGGTCCGCTCCCGAATCTATTATACAAAGCGCGTGACCGTGTTTCTGTAAATCAAAATCCACCTTGGTAACCACAGGTTCCTCCGTGCTCTTGAAGTCAATCGCCACAACGGAGCCTACCGACGACGCCATTTGATCCATAAGACCGCTCGGTTTATCGTAATAGACATTTTCCGCGAACTGTCCGAATTTTGCTATTTCAACGGGATTTACCCCGTTGTTTGCGAACAGACCGTTTATAATAGTACCCACAAGCACCTCAAACGCCGCCGATGACGACAAGCCGGAGCCTTTAAGCACATTGGACGTGGTATACGCATCAAAGCCCTTTACTTCGCAGCCCAAATCGACAAATCTTTTTATAACACCCCTTATAAGCGCGATCGCCTTATCAAACTGTTCCGTATGTATTTCAAGGTCGTCAAGGTCGATTATATCCATTTTGTAGTTTCTTGACTGTATACGCACCGTATTCGTACCGTTAGGGCGCGCAGCCGCGATAACATCAAGATTAACGCTTCCCGCAAGCACACAGCCGTGCTGATGATCGGTATGATTACCGCCTATCTCGGTTCGTCCCGGCGCGGAAAAAAGCGCTATTTCGTCCGCTTTTCCGTATGTCTCCTCAAAGCTGTCTATTACGTCGATATATCTTTCGGCGTAGCCTTTTACATCGCTGTCACCGCAGGAATACAAATATTTCAGCTTGTCATTATATTCGCCCGATAAAAGCGCTTTTTTTGTTTCGGTCAAAGAACGCATAGCAAACCTCCTATTATTCAATCATAAGAAAATCACTTACAAACTGCTGCATTTCATCCTTGTCGCACACAAAATCAAACAGTACGGATTTATCTTTCAGCTCATAAAGCGACTTGGGTATTTTCATTCCGCTCTTGTCGGCAAGCTGATTGAGCAGCGTAAATTCATCCTTTCCCACGACCGCGTTATGATCTTCAAGCGCAATAAGGACGCTCTGATTGAATTTAAACGGGCTGGCGGTCGAAGCTATGATTGTTTTTGTGGTATCGCCCGTTTCCTTTACGTAATCATCATAAACCGACTTTGCCACCGCCGTGTGCGTGTCTATGACATAATCGTATTCTTCGGAGCATTTTTTGATTGTCTCCATCGTTTTCGGGTCGTCGCAGCAGCCTGCGCAGAACATACTCTGCATCTTTTCCTTAACAGCGTCCGAGACCTCATAAATACCGTCTTTCGCAAGTTTTGCCATGAGATTTCTTATTTCATTGTCGTCTCTGTCCGTCAAGTCAAACAAAAATCTTTCGAGATTGCTTGAAATAAGAATGTCCATAGACGGTGAAATGGTCGCGTGGAAATCCCTGTTTTTATTGTAAATACCCGTCTTTATAAAGTCGGTGAGCACGTTATTTTCATTTGACGCGCATATGAACTTATTTATCGGAAGTCCCATTTTATTGGCATAATATGCGGCAAGTATGTTACCGAAGTTACCCGTCGGGACTACCACGTTGATTTTGTCGCCGGTATTGATTTCGTTATTGGCGATAAGCTCCGCGTATGCGGAGAAATAGTATACAATCTGCGGCACAAGTCTTCCCCAGTTTATGGAGTTTGCCGAGGACAGCTTGAACTGATTCCTTTCAAGCAGGTTCTTGTAAGCGTTATCCGTAAATATTTTTTTTACGCCGTTTTGCGCATCGTCAAAGTTACCCTTTACCGCTGCGACGCTAACGTTATTACCCTCCTGAGTAACCATTTGCAGCTTCTGTATTTCACTAACGCCGTTATCGGGATAAAATACGATAATTCTTGTGCCTTCAACATCCTTAAAGCCTTCGAGCGCCGCCTTACCCGTATCGCCCGAAGTCGCGACAAGAATTACAATCTCCTTGTCCTCATTTGTCTTTTTCATGGACGTTGTAAGAAGGTGCGGAAGTATCTGCAAAGCCATATCCTTAAACGCGCACGTCGGTCCGTGCCACAGCTCCAAAAAATACGTATTGTCATTCAATTTATATACGGGCGCTATACTGTCGGTTTCAAATTTCGCCTTTGTGTATGCGCTGTCTATACATTTTTTAAGCTCGTCCTCGGTGAAGTCCGTAAGGAATTTGCTCAGTATAAAATATGCTCTTTCGTTATATGATTTCGCCGAAAGCGCCTCTATTTCCTCCATGGTTACCGAAGGAAAGCTGTCGGGGACAAATAATCCGCCCTCAGCGCTCAGTCCCGTTTTTATCGCCTCGGCGGCGCTCACGGAAATGCTTTTATCCCTCGTGCTTTGATACTGCATATATTTTAACCTCCAAATGAACAAAATCATGCCTGCACTCATTGAAAAGGTATCAATTCATGCAGGCAGCTTAATTTTTTACGACAATTTCTTTATGTATTCCGGTGCCGTATCCGCGTCAATGCTTACTGACAATACAAAAGAAATTTCAAACTTCTTACTCATATTTTCAAGTCTTTCAAGAAATTCCTCGAAGCCGTCAAGGCTTGTCGTGCCTACAATCTTGAAAGTACCGTCAACAAAAATATTTGTAATATCGTAATCGCGGCTTACAATTCCGCTTATGAAGCCCAAAAACTCGCCGTATGACCTGATGTCAAAATCAGACGTGTTTGCCATTCTCGCCTTTGAATTGACCGCAAATATATTCTCGCCGCTGTTACTGATATAAACCACGTTACCTTTTGCGACGGTAAGCGCGGTGTTTACCTTATCAATAAGTGCCTTCGTTTTTCCCGTGCCTTTTTTACCAATCAGAAGTTCAACCATGTTAATCTTCCTCCTTTATTAAAATTTTTCTATTTTCAGAGATCACTCTCTTAAATACTTATTTGGACAGTCTTTCCTCCAACGCCGCTTTCGCGTCCTCGTAGCCCGGCTTGCCGAGAAGCGCGAACATGTTCTTCTTGTACGCTTCAACGCCCGGCTGGTCGAACGGATTTACTCCGAGCAGATAGCCTGAAAGTCCGCAAGCTTTTTCAAAGAAGTACACAAGCTTGCCGAAATTGTAAGCGTCAAGCGCGGGTATCGTAACCGAAAGATTGGGTACTTGTCCGTCTGTATGCGCGAGCGCGGTTCCCTGAGCAGCCTTTGAGTTTACAAAATTAATTGTCTTTCCCGCGAGGAAGTTGAGTCCGTCGATATTGTCCTCGGTAGCTTCGATTGTTATGTCCTTTCTCGGATTTTCAACGAGCAGTGCGGTTTCAAAGAGTATTCTCTGTCCCTGCTGTATATACTGACCCATTGAATGAAGATCTGACGAAAAATCCGCGGCAGCCGGGAAAATACCTTTGTTGTCCTTGCCTTCGCTTTCTCCGTAAAGCTGCTTCCACCATTCGCCAAAGTAATGGAGCGCCGGTTCGTAATTTACCATCATTTCAACAGTCTTGCCTTTTCTCGCAAGCGCGTTTCTTACAACCGCGTACTGATAGCACTCATTTTCCGCAAGGTTGGGATTGGCGTATTCGTCCTGCGCTTCCTTTGCGCCCTGCATCATCTTGTCTATATCGATACCCGCCGCCGCAATCGGAAGAAGTCCGACAGCCGTAAGCACGGAGTAACGTCCGCCGATGTCGTCAGGCACTACAAACGTCTCGTAGCCCTCCGCGTCGGCAAGAGATTTCAGCGCGCCGCGCGCCTTGTCGGTAGTAGCGTATATTCTCTTTGCCGCTCCCTCTTTACCGTACTTCTTTTCGAGAAGATCCTTGAAAATTCTGAACGCTATCGCGGGTTCTGTGGTAGTACCCGACTTTGATATTACGTTTACGCTTATATCCTTGCCGTCTATAGTCTCAAGTAAATCAGCCATATATGTAGAACTGATATTATTTCCGGCAAAGAAAACGGCAGGACCCTTTCTCTTATCGGCGTCAAGCGCGTTGTAGAAAGAATGCTGAAGCATTTCCACAGCGGCTCTCGCGCCAAGGTATGAACCTCCGATACCTATTACGACAAGTACTTCCGAGTCGGAGCGTATCTTTTCCGCAGCCTTTTTTATTCTCGCAAATTCCTCTTTGTCGTAGTCGGTAGGAAGATTTACCCAACCGAGAAAATCGTTTCCCGCCCCCGTTTTATTATGAATCATGTTATGCGCTTCCTTAACATAAGGCGACATATTGTCTATCTCATGCTGACCTACAAACGGAAGCGCTTTTGAATAATCGAATTTGATATTGCTCATTTCGCGTGTACCTCCTTATTTATTTTATTTGCATTTATTAACTATTATTTTATACTATTTTTACCAATAAATCAATAGTAATTTCAATTAAAATTTAATTTTTTGTTGCCTTTATTCGCATTTACGCGCGGTAATGCGTCCATAATTCCTCAACAGGAATATTATGCACACTTTTAATGTATTTTATTATACCTCAAAACGCGGTTCATAAAAGCGTTTCGGCAAAGCGCGCGGCTGTATCCGTAAGCTCCCGTATGTCTTTTTCGGAGGGATTAAAAAGAACGCCTATGGGTTTTAAAAACGGCTTCATGCGGAGCATTTTCAAATGCTGATGAACAAGCTCCAAGCCCTCGCCGCTCCAGCCGTATGAGCCGAATACAAAGTACGGCTTACCGTTTACTCTGACCGCGTTAAGGCTTGTAACCGCGTCCCAAATTTCTTTTTTTGCGTTTCTGTGTAAGGTAGACGCGCCTATTACAAGCGCATCGGCGCTGTTAAGCGCTTCTCCGACGCCCTTTCCTGCGGCGTCCGCCATATATACGTTTACGCCGTTTTCCGACAGCGCCTTTGCGATTATATCAGCCATTTTCGCCGTGTAACCGCCGTCGGGTATATAACATACGGCAACGGTCTTTTTACCGTCCTCGCCGGCGCGTACAAGCTCCGCGTATTTTTTTGTGAAATTCTGTACTCCGTCCCTTATTACGCCTCCGATTTTCGGCGCTATAAGCTCCGTACTATCCGGCACTTTCCCGAGCGCTCCGCGCACGAACGCGTCAAACGGCAGCAAGTTGTTTTTGTAATACTCCGCCGCGTATTTAAAATCCGCGTTATACAAGTCATCGCCAACGTATTCCGACGCGAACAGGCAGCCGCAAAAAAGCGCGCTGCCGTTTCCAAGAAAAACAAGCATACTGTCGGGGCATGGCAGATTCGGAGCGACCGTAAACCGAAGCGTCAATCCTTTACCCAAATCAAGCTCGGAATTATTTTTCGCTATGCTCTCGTTAAACGCGCTGTTTGTTATTTCTTTAAGGTTCTTCACCGTCGGAATTGTTCCTATAACCTCAATATTCGGATTTTTACCGATAATGGCTTCCATGCTTCGCAGACAATGCGGCTCGGTATGCGTAAATATCAGATAATCAATGTCCTTTACCGAGATTACGGACTCGATATTTTTTATGTATTCGTCGGCGTTTTCGTCCGAAACCGTTTCTATAAGCGCGTTTTTCGCGCCCGTTATAAGATACGCGTTATCGCTTACGCGTCCTGCCTTATTAACTCCGATATAATATATATTATCCTGTATTTTTATCATATTCCGCCTCTTTATCCACATATTACCGACGCCCAGTCCTTGCGTCTGTTTATCTCAATAATATTAAATCCGTTCTCTTTAAGCGCGGCTGTAACGTCGTCTATTCTGTCCTCAATAATTCCCGAGGTTATGAAAACGCCGCCTTCTTTCATATACTCCTTTGCCTTCGGAGCAAGTCCTATTATAACGTCCGCGACAATGTTCGCCGCCACAACCTCGTACTTGTTTTCCGCTATTTTTGCCTGTATGTCCGTATCGGTAACTACGTTCCCGGCAAGTACGGTGTATTTCGCCTTGTCAATACCGTTTCTCGCGGCGTTTGCGTAGGCGGTATCAACGGCGTTCGGGTCTATGTCTACAGCCACAGCGGCGTCCGCGCCCAATAGCAGTGAGATTATTGACAATATTCCGCTGCCGCATCCGAGATCGAGCATTTTTACGCCGGGTGTTATGTACCGTTCAAGCGCCTCCAGGCAAAGCTGCGTCGTATAGTGCGAGCCTGTACCGAAGCTCATGCCAGGTTCTATGTTGAATACAATCCTGTCGGTAGGCTCCGTAAGCTTCTCCCATTCCGGCTTTATTATAAGCTTTTCACCTATCTCCATTGTGTGGAAATATTGCCGCCAGTTATTCGCCCAGTCCTCCTCGGTCATGCTGTCAAATTCAATTTCAAGTCTGCCAAACTCATTTTCCGAGTCGAGCGCCTTTAATTGCGCAAGCGTTGATTTTATCGCGAAAAGCAGCTCGCGTCCGGCGCTGTCATCGCTTACGTATACCTTTACTTTGGTTTCGCCCTGCATTTTCTTTATAAGTTCGTCGTCAACGTAGTCCCAGTACTGTCTGTTGTTTTCAAGGAAGTCATTGAAATCCCGCTCGTCCTCTATCTCAAGTCCCGTTATACCGAGCTGATACAGTCTTCCGCTCACCGGCTCTATGCCCTCAGACGTGGTATAGATTGTTATTTGTATCCAATTCATGTCAATCCTCCGTTATATGAATACAGGGCGGCACAAAATATACCGTCCCTGTTTAAATCAGTCAAGAAAATCCTTAAGCTTTTTGCTTCTCGACGGGTGGCGCAGCTTGCGAAGCGCCTTAGCCTCAATCTGTCTTATTCTTTCCCTTGTGACCTCAAACTCCTTGCCGACCTCTTCAAGCGTCCTTGCGCGTCCGTCGTCAAGACCGAAGCGCAGTCTTAAAACCTTAGCTTCGCGCGGAGTAAGCGTTTTTAAAACGTCGCCCAACTGTTCCTTTAAGAGTACGAAGCTCGCCGCCTCCGACGGCGCGGGAGCGTCGTCATCGGGGATAAAGTCGCCGAGGTGGCTGTCCTCCTCCTCGCCTATCGGAGTTTCAAGAGAAACCGGCTCCTGTGAAATTTTTGAAATCTCACGCACTTTTTCAACCGGCATATTAAGCTCCTTTGCAAGCTCCTCGGGAGTAGGCTCGCGTCCCAATTCCTGCACGAGCTGACGCGATACTCTCACAAGCTTGTTTATCGTTTCTACCATATGCACCGGTATTCTTATCGTTCGCGCCTGATCGGCGATAGCGCGTGTGATAGCCTGTCTTATCCACCATGTGGCATAGGTCGAGAATTTATATCCCTTAGTGTAGTCAAACTTGTCCACAGCTTTAATAAGACCGAGATTTCCCTCCTGTATAAGGTCAAGGAAGAGCATACCGCGTCCCACATAGCGCTTCGCTATACTTACGACAAGTCTCAAATTCGCTTCGGCAAGTCCCTTTTTCGCCTGTTCGCCGTCCGCGACAATAATTTCAAGCTGTTCTCTTTCAGCGTCGGTAAGCTCCGATTCCTCGTCCTCAAGCGCCGCTTTTGCTTCCTCACCGTCAGCCATACGCTTAGCAAGAGACATTTCCTCCTCGGCAGTAAGAAGATTTACCTTGCCTATTTCCTTTAGGTACATCTTTACGTGGTCGTCAATATTAATACCCTCCGGCACGGATAAGTCTTCAAGTTCCTCTTTGCTGACCTCTATTTCCTCAAGCTCCTTGTCGAGATCCTCTACCAGCTCTATACCTTCCTTTTCAAATTTGTCATAAAGCTGCTCAATCTCCTCCGTCGCGATCTCAATATCTTCAAACGCGTCGTTTATTTCTTTATAGGAAAGAACCCCTTTTTTCTTCCCCTTGTCGATAAGCTCCTTTTTTATAGCCTTTTTCCTTTCAAGCATTACCATTATTCCTCCCACATATTTTTTTCTTCAAGTACCTTTTCCCGTTCCTTGAATAGTTCGGCAAGAGTCGCCGCGTTGGTCTCCGAGTTGATGCGGATATCCAGTTTTTCCAGTGTGATTGTATATAAAAGCTCCTTGACCGTTGCCTCGTCACCGTTGTAAACCTCAAGATTATAAAAAACCTCCGATGCTTCGCCAAGGTCGTCGCCGCTGAACGAATTTAATATTATTGCCGGCTCGGGAGCGTTGTCATGACTGTAGCTTTCGTAAATCAGCTTTGCTACCTTTCTGTAGACCGGTGTTGAAAAATCTTCCGCCTTAATATGCTTTTCTGCGATTCTGTAAAGCTTTCTGCTCTGCGATATAAGACCCAACAGCCGTTTTTCCGCGGCGATAAGTCCCGGCGTTACCTTTTCCTCACGCGCAGTTGTACGTTCCTTACGCTCATTCTTTTTTTGATATTCCGTCTTTAACGGTATTCTTCTGTAAGTATTTTTCGAGGTTTTTTCACGATATTTACTCAATACAGCGTCACGGCTTATACCCGTGTCATCCGCTATCTTTGTGATATACGCGTCAACCTCCACTGCGTCCTTAATACCCGCAAGTATTTTAGCCGTCTCGTCAATGAACAGTATCTTACCGTCGGCAGTCGTTGTGTCGTACTGATTTTTTATAAGCGAAATTTTAAATTCGGTGGAGGGCATCGCGTTCTTGACAGCCTCCTTAAACCTTTCAACTCCGTTTTTGTTTATGTATTCGTCGGGATCTTTCGCGTTCTTTAAACGTATCACGCGCGAGCGTCCGCCCACGGAGCTTATTACGTCTATAGCCCTCAATGCCGCCTTTGTTCCGGCTTCGTCGCTGTCGTAGCATATCAGTATTTCGCCCGCGTAACGGAGCATCAGCTTAGCCTGATTTTCCGTAATCGCCGTTCCGAGCGTTGCTACTATATTTTTTATACCCGCCTGATATACCGATATAACGTCCATATATCCCTCGCACAGTATGACGTCGGACGCTTTGGCGTTTTTTGCGAGATTAAGCGAAAAGAGATTTTTGCCTTTATCGAATACCAATGTTTCGGGCGAGTTCAGATACTTCGGAATTTTGTAGCCGTTGACTTCCTTTTTGTCGTCCATTACGCGTCCGCCGAAGCCTATCACGTTTCCTCTAACGTCTATAATTGGGAACATGACGCGGTTCCTGAATTTATCATATACGCGTCCCTCGCGGCGTACCGCCAAACCGCCCTCCACAATCTCGTCTACGGTAAAATCCTTTGAGGCAAGATATTTGATAAGCATATCACGGCTGTCCGGCGCGAATCCGAGCCCGTATACGGTCACGGTTTTCCATGATATTTTACGTTTTATAAAATACTTACGTCCCTTTTCACCTATGGAATTATCCTTTAAACAGTTATAGAAAAATCTCGCGGCGTGTTTGTTCATCGCAAGCAGTTTCTTTTTCTTTTCGTGGTTTTCGTCGCTAAAATCCGCGTCGTCCTCGGGTATTATAATACCCGCTCTGTCCGCAAGGAGCTTCAGGGAATCCACAAAGTCAAGGTTTTCACTGCGCATTACAAACTGTACCAAGTTGCCGCTCGCTCCGCAGCCGAAGCAGTGAAAAAGCTGCTTTTCCTGACTTACATGAAACGATGGCGTTTTTTCGTGATGGAACGGGCAAAGCCCGCTGTAATCACGTCCCGACTTTTTTAGGCGCACGTACTCGGAAACGTAGTCTATTATGTCGTTTTCGTCGCAAATGCGCGCTATCATGTCGTCCGAAATGCGTCTCGCCACGCCTTCACCTCCCTGCCAATGGTATTATTTTCGCTCATTGCGCAGAAAAATATACCTATATTTCCACTATATTTCACTCTTTTTATTAAAACGCACATCATATATTTACCCTCATTTCGCCCTTTATAACATTTTTTTGCCGCATAAATTTAATTTTCCGTTTAATAAGTACTGCAACCATTACGAAAAATCCTCTTTTTACGAAAAAAATAACCGTATTTTTATTCCGACGCAAAAAACGGACCCGGAACGAAACGTCCTTGTCCGTTTAATACTTCAATTCATAACAGCCGCGCCGATGAGGTCAGTGATATTTTCTATGCCGTAACGGTTCATGTATTCTTCAATGCCGCGCTTTACGGTCAATATCAAATCGGGCTTCACGAAAAGCCCCGTTCCGAGCGCCACAAGCGACGCGCCCGCGAGCATAAATTCTATTACATCATCGCCGCTCATAACTCCGCCCATACCTATTATCGGAATATCCACGGCGCTGTAAACCTCGTGTATCATACGCACCGCGACGGGCTTTACCGCGGGTCCCGACAGACCGCCGGTATTATTCATGAGTACGGGGCGGCGCGTGTTTATGTCGATTTTCATGCCTAAAAGCGTGTTTATGAGCGATAAACCGTCCGCGCCTCCGTCGGCTGCGGCTTTCGCAATCTCGCTCACGGAAGTCACGTTCGGCGAAAGCTTTACCACGAGGGGCTTTTTGCAGCGCTTCTTAACCTCGCGCGTAAGATCGTTTACTACCTTGGGGTCCGTGCCGAATGCGAGACCGCCGTGTTTCACGTTCGGGCAGGACACGTTCAGCTCCACTATCGCAACGGCGGTGTCCGACAGTATCTCAGCCATTTCACAGTATTCCTCGACCGTGTTTCCCGATATGTTCGCGATTATATTGGTGTCAAATTCTGAAATTATCGGCATAATGCTTTCGGCAAAGTACTCCACGCCCGGATTTTGAAGTCCGACACTGTTTAAAATACCGCTCGGCGTTTCCGCTATTCTCGGCGGCTTGTTGCCCTCGCGCGGCGCGCGGGTAAGTCCCTTTGCGCTGAAACCGCCGTACTCCTCCAGAGGCACAAACTGATCGTACTCCATGCCGAAGCCGAAAGTTCCCGACGCCGTTACTATCGGATTTTTAAATTCAACGCCGCAGAAATTAACCTTAGTGTTAATCATTGAGCGTCACCTCCTCCGAATAAAATACGGGTCCGTTCGTGCATACTTTCGCGTACTTGTCCGCGCCGCCGTTTACCGTCTCGCAGGCGCATACAAGACACGCGCCTATTCCGCAGCCCATTCGCTGTTCAAGCGAAATTTGGCAGGGTATTCCTCTTTCCTCCGCTATTTTCTTTACGGCTTTTAGCATCGGCATGGGTCCGCAGGAGTAAATCATGCCGCAGTCGTGGAAATTCAGATACTGTTCCATTGCGGAAGCTATATAGCCGCTGTAGCCGTAGCTGCCGTCATCGGTGCCGGTAATAACCATGTTCGACACGCTTTCAAATTCACTTTCCATTACTACTCTGTCCCTGGAGCGAAATCCCAAAAACACGTCGGCTCTTCCGCCGAGCTCTTTGGCGAGCTTATAAAGCGGAAACACTCCTATTCCGCCGCCTATCACGACGGGTTTTTTTACGTCCTCTTTAATTTCAAAGCCGTGACCGAGAGGTCCCATAACGTCAATCATATCGCCTGTTTGCTTTTTTGACAGCTCGCGCGTACCCGCGCCCTTTACCTCAAAAATAAATCTTAACTTTCCGTCATACGTGTCGCATATGCTTATCGGTCTGCGCAGAAATGAGTTTTCTCCGCAGTTTATGTGCAGGAACTGTCCGCACTGCGCTTCCTTTGCTATACTCTCGGACTCGATTGTAAAATCGAATATTCCCGGTATCGGCTCGGATTTTGATATTAGTTTACATAATTCAGTGTGTTTCATTGTCTCTCCTTTACAGTACGCTGACTAAATCCTCTCTCATTCTGATTGCTTCCTGCCGCGCGGCTTCGGCAAACTGCTCTTCCCTCCAGCCGCCGTTTTTGTAAGCGCACATAATTCCTCTCGACGAATTGACAACCGCGCCCAAGCCGTCGTCGTTAAAGCACGGCTTCACGCCCTGCGCACCGCCGCCCTGCGCGCCGTAGCCCGGTACGAGAAAATACGATTCGGGCATCAGCTTCCTCAGCGTCCGCGCCTGTTCGGGATATGTCGCTCCGACTACGGCTCCTACCGCGCCGTAGCCGCTTTTGCCTATTGTGTTTTTGTTCCATTCGTTTATGCGCGCCGCTATTTTTTCGTATACGCGCGCGCCGTCCTCCGTAATCAAGTCTTGCAGCTCGCCCGACGACGGATTTGACATTTTAGCCAAAGTGAATATTGCCTTATCGTATTTTATGCAATCGTTTATAAACGGCTTTACGCCGTCGGAGCCGGGAAACGGATTTACCGTTACGCAATCAACGGGGCATACGTCAAAAAGCTCTCCTTCGATTTCCGCCTTGCCGAGATACGCTCTTGAATACGCCTCCGCCGTTGTGCCTATATCGTTGCGCTTTACGTCAAGAATAACGTAAAGCCCCTTTTCCTTTGCATATGATACGGTGCGGTGCAATACCTCCTCGCCGTACAGACCGTACATCTCGTAAAACGCCGACTGCGGCTTGACTGCCGGCACTATATCGTAGAGCGCGTCGATAAGTCCTCTGTTGAACTCCCATATCGCTTCGGACGCGCCTTTAAGGTTTTTGCCGTAATTAGTATACGCCTTTTCCCTTATGTACATAGGCACATAGTCAATTTTCGGGTCAAGTCCCGCGACCGACGGGTTGCCTCTTTCCTTGATTTTTTCCACAAGCAAATCTACCGACATTGTTTTTCCTCCCCTCGTTTACAGTAAAATACCCTGGTTCACAACTATATCTCCGCCCACGATTACGTATTCGGGCTTGCCGTAAAGCTTAAAGCCGTCGTAGGGCGAGTTCTTGCTCTTTGAATGGAGCTTTGACACGTCAACCGTCCATTCCTTATCCATATCGAATATTGTGACATCCGCCGCGCTGCCCCGAGACAGCGTACCCTTGCTCAGTCCGAGTATCCTCGACGGGTTCAGCGACATTTTTTCGATAAGCTCGCCTATCGTGAGTATTCCGGGCTTTACAAGATATTTGAGTGAAAGTCCGAGGGAGGTTTCAAATCCGACTATGCCGTTCAGCGCAATAGCAAATTCGCAGTTCTTCTCGTCTATATGGTGCGGGGCGTGGTCTGTGGCGATAGCGTCTATCGTGCCGTCCTTTAATCCGTCCTTTATTGCCCGAACGTCGTCATCGGTTCTTAGGGGCGGGTTCATTTTGGCGTTCGTGTTGAAGCCGTCCACCGCTTTTTCGGTAAGCGTGAAGTAGTGCGGGCATGTTTCGCATGTCACCCTCACTCCGCGCTCCTTTGCCCGACGCACAAGCTCAACCGAGCCTCTTGTGCTCACATGGGCAATATGCACCGCCGTTTTCGTCGCCTCGGCTATTAAAATATCTCTCGATACCATAACCTCCTCCGCCGCTCTTGTGATGCCGCGAAGTCCGAGGTATGTGGACATATAGCCCTCGTTCATATGTCCGCCGTCGGCGAGGGACAAGTCCTCGCAGTGTGAAATTACGGTCATGTCAAACATATCCGCGTATTCCATAGCACGGCGCATAAGCCCGGAGTCGGTTACGGGGCGTCCGTCGTCGGAAACGGCTACCGCGCCGGCGAATTTCAGCTCGCCTATCTCAGCGAGTTCCTTTCCCTCAAGCCCTTTGGAAATCGCGCCTATCGGGAACACGTTCACGTATCCCGTTTCTTTCGCCTTTGTCTTTATATACGTCACAACCGCCTCGTTGTCTATGACAGGCTTTGTGTTCGGCATACACGCCACCGACGTAATACCGCCCATAGCGGCGGCGCGCGTGCCTGTTTCTATGTCCTCCTTGTACTCCTGACCGGGGTCGCGCAGATGACAGTGCATATCAACAAGTCCCGGCGTGACAATTTTGCCCGACGCGTCTATGACCTCCATTTCAAGTCCGTCAAGTCCGAGGTCGTCCCCTACTTCCGAGATTACGCCTTTATCAATGAAGATATCCGTAACCTTGTCTATGTTGTTCGCGGGGTCAACCACCCTGCCGCCTTTTATGAGTATTCTCATTTTTTACGCCCCTCCTTTATTCCTCAAAGCCGCCGTCAGACAGTATGCTCATTACAGCCATTCTAACAGCAACTCCGCTCGTTACCTGCTCGTTTATAACGCTTTGTGCGCCGTCTATTACGCCCGATGAAAACTCCACGCCCCTATTTACGGGTCCGGGGTGCATCACAAGCGCGTCCGGCTTCGCGAATTTCAGACGTTTTTCGTCTATGCCGAAGAAGCGGTAGTATTCGCGCAGCGTCGGGAAAAGTCCGCTTTTCTGTCTTTCAAGCTGTATACGAAGTCCCATTACCACGTCGGCGTCCACAATAGCCTCATGCACGCTCTTGAACACCTTGACGCCCATTTTCTCCATACCCTGCGGTATCAGCGTGGCGGGTCCTCCGACGCTTATTTCAGCGCCCAGCTTCGTAAGCCCGTATATATTGCTCCTTACCACCCTGCTGTGGTATATGTCTCCCACAATGGCTACCTTTAAGCCGTCAATATGTCCCTTTTTCTCGCGTATGGTAAGCATATCGAGCAACGCCTGAGTCGGGTGCTCGTCCATACCGTCGCCCGCGTTTATGACCGACGCGCTCACAAGGGGGGCTATAAGGTGCGGTGCTCCGCTCATGCTGTGGCGCATAACGAGTATATCGGTACCCATCGCGTTAATTGTCCGCGCGGTGTCCGTAAGCGTTTCGCCTTTCTGCACCGACGAGCCGCCGGCGGTTATATTGGCGGCGTTCGCGCTCATGTACTTTGCCGCAAGCTCAAACGACAGTCTTGTCCGCGTGCTGTTCTCGTAAAACAAGTTTACTACCGTTTTGCCTTGCAGGTGCGGAGTTTTCTTGTTCGGCTGCTTCAGAATGAGCTTCATGGCATCGGCGGTATCGAGTATATGCTTTATATTTTCCGCGCTTAAATCCTTGAGTCCGAGTAAATCTTTCTTCATCGTTTTTCCCCCTTGCCGCGTATTGATAGACCGGCTGTATATTTTTACCTCATTAATTAATTATACAATAAAAATGAAATCTTGTCTATATAATAGCAAAAATATTCAAATAAAATTATATTTTACTAAAAAAGTTTATTTTTTTTCAAAATATACTTGAATTTAATGTAAATTTCTGATAAAATATTTGTAATAATATCGGAAAATATTGTATATCATTCTTTTAATGAAAGGATTGAAACAAATGGAGCGTACCATACTGGTTATTGAAGACGAACAGAATATCAATGATATTCTCACATTCTCACTCAGCAAGGAGGGATACAAGACGCTGTCCGCGCTTGACGGAATCAAGGGGCTTGAAATGGCTCTTACCGAAAATCCCGACCTTATACTTCTTGACGTTATGCTGCCCGGTCTTGACGGCTGGGAGGTCTGCAAGAAAATACGCGAAAGCTCGCAGGTGCCTATAATAATGCTTACGGCGCGTGAGGACGAAATCGATAAAATCCTCGGTTTGGAGCTGGGCGCAGACGATTATATAACAAAGCCGTACTCTATGCGCGAGCTTGCCGCGAGAGTAAAGGCAAATCTCAGAAGAAGCGCCGTCGTTCCCCCCGTACCCGAAACAAAGCCCGAAAATCAGGATACCATTATTTCCGGCGACCTCGCTATCAACGTCGAGCGTTATGAGGTGTCAAAGAACGGCGAGGTCATTGACATAACGCTTCGGGAATTTGAACTGCTCCGTTTCCTCGCTATGCAGCCGGACAAGATCTTCTCGCGTGAGAAGCTGCTTGAAAACGTGTGGGGCTACGAATACTACGGCGATGTGCGCACGGTCGACGTTACCGTAAGACGTTTGAGAGAAAAAATTGAGGATGACCCGAGTATGCCTAAGTATATTATAACAAAAAGAGGCGTGGGTTATTACTTTAATAAATAATGCCAGATTACAAGAAACACCCGAAACATATATTGTTTTGGGTGTTTTAGAGTATTTATGTAAGAAAGGATTTTTATTTTATGTTTAAAAGTATAAGGTGGAAAATTACCTCTATGTTTGTGCTTCTTGTACTCGCAGCCGAGCTGTTAATAGGAGGATTCAATCTTATAGGAGTGTCAAGTCATTATCACAGGGATTTTTCGGATAATATCGACGCGGTATTTACGGAGGATATTAAAAATGATTTGCTCGCAGCCGCGAACGAGCTTACATTCCCCGCGGCGGCGGATGGCGCGTCTACCGTAATCGAGGAGTCGGCGGCAAACAATATAGCGATGATAAACGATATTCTGTCGTCACATTCCGGCTCGCTCGGTATTACGGCGTCAAGGTTTTACTGTATACTTGACGGTAAGGACGCGTCGGTGCTTATCTCCTCGGACGGTACCACGAGTATCGATAAAACGGCGTCTGTCGGGCAGGCGCTCGGCGGAACGGAAGCAAGGGAAACGGGTATAAATAAAAGCTATATGGATTACGCGTTCCCGCTTACCGATGGTAATACGGTAAAGTATATTGTGTATATAAAGGATAACTGCCATCAGCTGCAGTCGGTCACGCGGACATTGATCAACATACTTTTAATATCGCTTCTGATGTCGCTTGTCGTTTCGTTTATATTCGGTACGATTATGTCCAAGTCCGTCACCGTGCCGATACATCAGCTTTCGGTGCAGGCGCGCAAGCTCGCCGACGGAGATATGACGTCACTGCAAAAGTCGGATTCGCGGGACGAGCTTGGTACTTTGCGTAATTCGTTGATAGACCTTGCGAAAACGCGTAAGATTTCCTCCGAGCAGGCTATGGGTGAGAAAATCAAGGTTGAAACAATCCTCCAGAACATGAACGACGGAATACTCGCGTTTGATATGAAAGGTAATCTTATCCACTATAACCGTGAAGCCAAAAAGCTCCTGAAACGCCGTTACTTCGACGATATAAAGTTTGACAGATTTTTTAAGGAAATAAACGCCAACATAACGCTCGGAGATTTATTGTATATGCAGCCCGACGGCAGCGTGGAGCGTGAAATAAAGCTTTCGAACCAGTACCTGCACCTTAACTTCGCAACGTTCAAGGTAGACAATAAGGTTGGCGGTATTATAGTAATTATACACGATATTACCAAACAGGAAAAACTGGAGCAGTCGCGCCGAGATTTCGTGGCAAACGTGTCTCACGAGCTTCGTACGCCGCTTACCACCATAAAATCGTATTCCGAAACGCTTGCGGATATGCCGGACGTGGACAGAGAGCTCCAGGTACGCTTCCTCGATGTAATCGCGTCGGAGTCCGACAGAATGGCAAGAATTATAAGCGATCTTCTGACGCTCTCGGAGCTTGACGAAAATCAGACATATATTAAGGCTCCCGAGCAGATAGACGTGCGCAAGATGCTTGAGTCTATCGTGGAGCGTATGAGCCTTACCGCGAAAAAGAAGAATCAGACGCTTACCTATCGTCCGACTAACGAGGTGCCTATAATAACGGGAGATTACGACGTGCTTGAACGCGCCATAATAAACGTTGTCAGTAACGCCCTCAAGTACACGAGCGAGGGCGGAAGCATACAGGTATATTCAAGCAAGGTGTACAATGATATATGTATTAAGGTCGTTGATAACGGTATAGGTATCCAGGAGGATAAGCTGCCGCATATATTTGACAGGTTCTACCGCGTCGATAAAGCACGTTCGCGCGATACCGGCGGCACGGGACTGGGACTTGCAATCGCCAAGCAGTCATTGGAATCGAGCTTCGGCGGTAAAATTAAAATTTCAAGCGAGTTCCACAAGGGTACGGAGGTTACCATAACAATTCCGTGCAAGTAAAATTTGTTATATGAAAAATCATACCCGCGGAGAATTATATGGTGTGGAAATATGAAATGGAACAGCGAATTTGAGGGGCAAATTGATTATGGAATTTATGGAGCAAAGGAGAATTATATGAATAAAATTGAATTTCGAGAAATATATGCAACGGACATAAATTTTCTATCCGCGCTGCTTAGCGATGAAATTATCACTTCATCATTGCATACAAACCCCATTTTGTATAGCGAATTAACTGATATATATGAAAAGTATTGGGCAAATGACAAAGATGAAAAGCACTTTATTATTTGGCGTGACAATCAGCGTATCGGCTGGCTTAAAGTCAACGGATTAAGCGGCAAGGATAAAGCTTGGATTTCAATGCTTGTTATCAGTGCCGATTATCAGAATCAAGGTATCGGAACAGCGGCGGTTAAATTTGCGGAAGATTTCATAAAAGATAACGGTTTTGTTTCGGTCGGAATACAGACTACCATAGACAATAAAAAAGCCGTTTCTCTGTATGAAAAGTGCGGATATAAAGTCATTAAAAATAATATATTTAATGCAGAAAATGGCTACAAATATGACGCCTATAGTTTTGAAAAACTATTATAAACGAGTTTAATAAAACGGCAATTGATTTTTATAAATCACTCGGTATGACCGTGTGGGAATATAAAATGGAACAGCGAATTTAAGGAGAGCTGTAAATTGAATGGAACAATTTCGAAATTGCAAAAAACATTTGCGTGCAATTTGAAAAGAAGCCGGAGGTTAATTTTTGTAAGATTTACGGCAGTCTGAGCCGTGGAGATTATGACGAATATTCAGATATTGATATTGAGGTTGTTGTTTCAGGCTATGATAACGGCAAATTTTTAAAACGTGCGCCTGAAATACTAAATGAAATTTATCCCGTCATTTTCAGTGACTATGCGACCAGTTTAATGCCGAATGAATATATAGTGTCTTGCGCGATTTCCAAAGAAAATCCGTTTCTGATTGTTGATATTAAATGCAGCTCCGCTTTGCATATTATGAGTATTTCAAAACGCGACATTGTGAATGATAAAAATACGCATATTTTAAAGCTGTGGGTTGCAAACGCGAAGCACTATTTACGCGGTATAGATTGTGAAAGCGACATAAACAGAATGTATAAAAAGGTATTCGGTCATTTCGGTAAGACTGCCAAAGATATGTTGCTCGGCACTCTCGAATATCTTAAAGAAAATTGTAATCCGGCGTTATATGAATATATTGTTTCATGCAAGAAGTATGCAAAAAGAATTTAAAATGGGTGAGCCGTCGCGCTGCGGTCAGCAGTTTACGCGGGAATGGATTGAAATCCTAAGAGATAAACATTAAAGGAATGAGCTACGATAGAAATAAAAGAAAATATACATCATATGAAACTGAACAAAACTCCGTAATGTTAGAAGAAACAGCAAGAGAGTGTATCATTGATACACTCTCTTAATTGTTTGTTTTGACAGATTTACGGTCTAAGTCCGAGTCCGCCCTCGAGCGTAATCGTTTCACCGGTCATATATTTAAAGTCAGGGGATGCGAGCTGAACGCATACGCGTCCTATCTCCTTTTCTGCGTCGCCGAAATGTCCCATCGGCGGCATCTGCACGTTCTGTTTAAACGCTTCGGGATAATCGTTTTCAAACTTTTCAAGCTGCGCCGTCCACGCGAGCGGGCAAATAATATTCACGTTGATTCCGTCCTTGCCCCATTCCGTGGCGGCAACGCGCGTAAGACCGCGTATTCCCTCCTTTGCGGCGGCGTATGAGCACTGTCCGTAATTTCCGAAAAGTCCCGCGCCGGATGCAAAGTTGATTACCGAGCCTTTTGACTTTACAAGATACGGATAACACGCTTTCATATAGTAAAATGTGGAATAAAGTCCCGAATACATGGCGAGATCAAACTGCTCGGTCGTATGCTCCGCGAGAGTAACGCCCGACGCAGACGCCTGCGCGTTATTTATAAGCACGTCGATACCTCCGAACGCGTCCACAGCCTGTTTCACGACGTTATTAGCCGTCGCTTCGTTATCCGCGCCCGCGTTTATGTCGGCGGCTACCGGCAGTACCTTTATGCCATACAGTCTTTCAAGCTCCTCCCTTGCATCGGTGAGCTTTTTCACATTACGTCCCGTTATAACGAGATTTGCGCCTTCCTTTGCGTAAGCCGTCGCGATACCGTAGCCTATGGCGCCGCATCCGCCGCTTTGAAGCACCGCGCGTCCCGCGCCCGTTATAATAGCCGTTTTACCTTTCAGAAAACTCATGTTGTGTTCCTCCTTATATTTTATTTTTATCAATTTTGTTACTTTTATTCCCCACGGAAAATTTAATTCCCCGTGCTTCCGAAGCCGCCGTTTCTTTCGTCTTGTACATCGTCGTCAAAGGTTATTCCGTATTCGACGAATATTCCCTGACAAAATCCCGCGCCCTTATGCAGCGACACCGTTTTATCCTCGCGCGTGTCATTCGTGATTTTACAGAATATGTGTCCCTCATTATCGCTCAGATAATAATCGCTGTCGATTATTCCGACCGTATTGTTCATCTGAAGGCGGAATTTAAAGCCCAGACCGCTTCTCGGGTACAGCTTCAGCACCCAGCCTTCGTTTATCTTTACGCGTATTCCCGTCGGGATTTTTATGCTCTCGCCCGCTTTAAGCTCAAACGGCATCGGAGTATAAAAATCATATCCGGCGCTGCCCGCCGTGGCGCGTTTGGGCAGCTTTATATCATCGTAAATCTCTTCTATCCCGTCCGTGGTGTAAAACGTGTCCTGCCAGTCCTTTTTAAATTGCTCGAAGCTGACCTTTTCAAACTGAGCTACTCTTTGCATATCGTTTATTCTCCTTTATTTCATCGCAAGCACGGTTTCCCCAGTCTCAAGGCTTTTTTTGACGTTTATTACCTTTTGATTGGTGCTGCCGCGCCACGGTATTGTATTGTCCTTGTCTTTTTCTATAAAGCGGCCGTCAACCAATATATCGACATATTTCATAAACGGCAGATCTTTTACGTCCCGCCACTCGTAGCCGCTGTAGACCCATATGGTCTTATTCGGATATTCGCGGGCGATTTCCTCTATCAAGCAGCCGACATCGGCACGGTTCCGCGTATGAAGCGGATCGCCGCCGCTCAGCGTTATACCTGAAATATAATCCTTGTCAAGCTCGGCAAACAGCTCTTTCTTCGCGCTGCCGTCAAATTCTATGCCGCCGTTAATATCCCACGTTACGGGGTTCTGACAGCCGATGCAGTGATGAGAACATCCCGCTACCCACAGTACAACGCGCAGACCGTCGCCGTTAAGCATATCGTCTTTTGTTATATTGTGATAACGCATTACATACTTTTCCTTTCCGCGATTTCAGCCATTTTGGCGCTGTTAAGACGCGTGTCGCCCTTGACGCGCGAATATGACAGGTAACCGTTCATTCTGTCAATCTTGGTCAGATTTCTGCTGCCGCACTTGGGGCATACGTCCATTTCAAGCTCCTCGTGACCGCAGTCGTCGCAGTAAGCAAGGGAAAGGTTTACTCCCTCGTAGAAGCCCATATACATGGCGCGTCTGACAAGAGTGCGTATAGCTTCTTTATTATAGCTTATCGGGTATTTTACATACTGTATCTTTCCGCCGTTTGAAAGCTCCCAAAAACGTTTCTCGAGATTTTGCTTCTGTATTGGGGTAATATCCTCCGTAACGTGGCAGTGGAAGCTGTTTGAAACGTACTCTCTGTCAGATACGTTTTCGATAACGCCGTACTTCTTCCTAAACTGCGTCACCTGCAAGCCGCAAAGCGATTCCGCCGGAGTGCCGTAAATCGCGTAAAGTCTGCCGTCTTCTTTTTTAAAGCGCGCTATTTCCTCGTTAATATGTTCCAGCGTCTTTATGGCAAACTCGCCGTCCTGCACAAGCGAGCGCTTATTGTAAAGCTGCTGAAGCTCGTTTAACGCCGTAATTCCGAAAGACGCGGTAGCGCTCCTTAAAAGCGGCTTGATTTTATCGTGTATACCCAGGTGTCCGCCGTAAAAGCCGCCCTCGCAGTAAGCGAGAGGATTGGTGGACGCGCGCATCTCGCCGAGGTAATCATATGTGCGCAGATGAAGCTGTCTGATAAGATTCAGGTAGTAGTCCAGCACCTCGAAGAACGGCTTGTTCTCCTGCTGTGACTTCGCCAAAATCATCGGCAGATGCAGCGACACCGCGCCTATGTTAAATCTGCCCACGAATACCGGCGTGTCCTCTTCGTCCGCGGGTTCCGCTCCGCCTCTTTCATACCACGGCGACAGAAAGGCGCGGCAGCCCATAGGCGAAATTATCTTTCCGTATTTTTTGTATATAGACGGCACATATCCCTCACCCGTAAGACTTAACCAGTCGGGGTACATCGTCTTTGACGAGCAGTCTATACCGGCTTCAAATACATCTTCAAGCGGCTTGCCCTCGCCGTGGAGTTCTTCGTCGTACAGGAATACGATTTTGGGGAAAAGCACAGGTTTTTTGTGTCCCTCCCTGCCCTGTCCGTTCTTTCTCACATTGAGCATCGCTATAGACGCCATTTTCGCGAATTTGCCGACGCCCGTGCCTATGGTAACGGTTATAAACGGATAGTCGCCGCGGCTTGAAGATACGGAGTTAAACTTATACTCCCAGCCTTGAAAGCCCTGCTCAAAATCACGCTTAATGTCCGCCATAGCCGTTTCCTCGGCTTTTTCAGCCGTAAGCCCAAGCCGCAAATACTTATCCGTATAAGATTTGTAGGACTTTTCCGCGTAGGGCTCTAAAATAAGGTCGGCTGACGGTACTGTAAAGCCGCCGTACTGCTGGCTTGCCGCCGAAAGCACAATGTCTCCGATCACGTCAAACGCCACATCGAGCGTCTTGGGCTCGTTATACCACAGATTGCCCATTTCAAAACCGCCCTTTAATACGGTTTCAACATCAAAAAGGCAGCAGTTCATCGTGTCGCGGCGGGCGGACATATCGTGTATATATATGTAGCCGTCACGGCAAGCCTGCAATTCCTCGGTGGTAAGGAAAAACTTTTTGTAAAGCTCCTTATTTAATTGGTTGAATATAAGACTGCGTTTCGTGGATACAAGCGCGGAGTCGGTATTGGAGTTTTCCTTGTCGCCTATGTACATAATCGACTGGCTCTTTTTATATACCTCGTCAAGCATCTGCACAAAGTCCTGCTTGTAATTTCTGTAGTCGCGGTAGCTTTTCGCAACCTTTGGATTGATTCTTTCAAGCGCGCCTTCGACTATATTGTGCATCTCGGAAATCTGAATTTCCTCCTTGCCCATTTTCTTTGCTTCGTCCTCGACGAATTTACATATAAAATCCAGTTCCTCATCGGTGAATTTAACGAGCGCGCGGAAAGCGGACTTGTTTACCGCCACAACCACTTTTTGAACGTTAAACTCCTCCTTTGTGTTATCCTTTTTTACTACTTTCATTTCCCTTCACACCCCTTATAAATTATGATTTTTATGTAAACCACAATATCTTGTGCCTGTCACGTCTGTTTTTTATTATAGCACCCAATATCTGTTTTTACAATTACAGTCTTATTATCTGTTTTTTACAACCGTGTTACAGCGCCCGTTTCTCTTTTACCCCAAATTTTATTATCTTAAACAAATTTTACATGGGTAACATATCATATTCTGCGGATAATATAGACAATAACTTATTGGAGGCGGCTTATGAAATTATTTATTAAATCCGTTTATCTTTTTCTTCTCGGCGCGTATGTGGAATTTTCAAAGAAAAGGTTCGACACTCTCATGGACAAATGTATAAAAAGCGGCGGGGACATTTCCTCGCCGTCACTTACAAAGCGTTCCAACCGCTGCTACGCCCTTTACGAGCGTTTTCTCGCCCGCGAGAGGGAACTGCGCTTTGAAATGTCGCGGCAAAAGGCGGGGCTTTAAGCGCGTAAAGACGGGAAAAAGGCGTTAATTGTGCAAATTCATTAAAATGCGGCGTAAAAAATCGTGCATATTTTTTTGCGTACTCCTTGATTTTACAGCGCAAAAGTGGTATTATATAGATATGTATGTATAATAATACAGCAACGAGAGTTTTAAACGCTCTTAAAGACAAATAAATCAAGAGGAGGAATTTTTCCGATGGCAAGAAAAATGAAAACAATGGACGGCAACAACGCCGCGGCGTACGCGTCATATGCGTTCACGGACGTAGCTGCCATCTACCCCATCACACCATCATCGACAATGGCAGAAGTAACCGATAAATGGTCCGCTGCCGGTCAGAAAAACATTTTCGGACGTACGGTAAAGGTTGTTGAGATGCAGTCAGAAGCGGGCGCGGCGGGCGCTGTTCACGGCTCGCTTACCGCAGGCGCGCTCACTACCACCTATACCGCGTCACAGGGTCTTTTGCTTATGATCCCCAATATGTACAAGATTGCCGGCGAGCAGCTTCCGTGCGTATTTAACGTATCTGCACGCGCTCTCGCGTCGCACGCGCTCTCAATCTTCGGCGACCATCAGGACGTTATGGCGTGCCGTCAGACGGGCTTTGCGATGCTTGCTTCGACAAATCCTCAGGAAGCTATGGATCTCGGAGCAATCGCCCACCTTTCGACAATAAAGGCAAGAATACCGTTCATTCATTTCTTTGACGGTTTCAGAACGTCGCACGAGTATCAAAAGGTCGCTTGCTGGGATTATGCCGACCTCGCCGAAATGCTTGATTGGGACGCGCTTAACGATTTCAGACGCAGATCTCTTAACCCCGAGCATCCGGCTCAGAGAGGTACGGCGCAGAACGGCGACGTATTCTTCCAGGCAAGAGAAGCATGCAACAAGACGTATGACGCTGTTCCCGATGTCGTAGAGGCGTACATGGACAAGGTAAACGCTAAAATCGGTACTGATTATAAGCTCTTTAACTACTACGGTGCGCCCGACGCGGAGCAGATTATCGTTGCTATGGGCAGTGTCTGCGATACGATTGAGGAGACCGTTGATTATTTGAACGCTAACGGTCAGAAGGTCGGTCTTATTAAGGTAAGACTGTACAGACCGTTCTCGGCTAAGCACCTTATCGACGCTATCCCCGACACTGTTAAGAAGATTTCCGTTCTTGACAGAACAAAGGAAGCCGGTTCAATCGGCGAGCCGCTTTATCTCGATGTTGTCGCGGCTCTTCAAAACAGCAAATTCGCGAACGTTGACATTTACGCGGGTCGTTACGGTCTCGGTTCAAAGGATACGACTCCCGCGTGCATTATCGCGGTATACAAGAACACGGAGAAGAGAAGATTTACGGTCGGCATAAACGACGACCTTACAAACCTGTCACTTCCTCTTGACGAGAATCCCGACACAACGCCGGAGGGTATCACAAGCTGTAAGTTCTGGGGTCTCGGCGCGGACGGAACGGTAGGCGCAAACAAGAACTCCGTTAAGATTATAGGCGACCACACGGATATGAACGTGCAGGCGTACTTCGACTACGACTCAAAGAAGTCGGGCGGTCTTACATGCTCGCACCTCCGTTTCGGCAATCCGAAGATCACGTCTACATACCTTATCAACAAGGCTGACTTCGTAGCTTGTCACAAGGCTTCGTACATCAGACAGTATGATATGGTATCGGATATTAAGCCGGGCGGCGTATTCCTCTTAAACTGCTCATGGAACGCGGACGAGCTTGAACAGCACCTCCCCGGTCAGGTTAAGAAATATATCGCCGACAACAATATTCAGTTCTACACAATCGACGGCGTTAAGATAGGTAAGGAAATCGGTCTCGGAAACAGAATCAATACTGTTTTGCAGTCGGCGTTCTTCAAGCTGTCAAAGATTCTTCCCGAAGAGGACGCTATTCAGTACATGAAAGACGCGGCTACGGCTTCGTACTCAAAGAAAGGCGACGCTATCGTTAAGATGAATCACGACGCTATCGACGCGGGCGCTCAGCAGGTCGTTAAGGTTGACGTTCCCGAAAGCTGGAAGAATGCCGAGCCTGAGGATTTATCCGTTAAGCACGAGGGCGAAGGTCAGCTTATCGACTATGTAAACAACGTACTCGTTCCTATAAATCAGTTCCGCGGTATGCAGCTTCCCGTTTCAACGTTTGAAGCTTATCAGACGGGCGAAGTTCCTCTCGGTTCATCGGCGTTTGAAAAGAGAGGTATCGCTATCGACGTTCCCGTATGGAACAACGAAACGTGTATCCAGTGCGG
>CANQQW010000010.1 GCA_947626075.1 uncultured Clostridia bacterium | reverse complement strand
AAAAAGGGGAGCAAGTGGACAGAACTAAACAAGGAGCGTGTTCGCAGACTGGACGCTTTAGGTCTGATGACTGATGCCGGAAGAGCAGTTCTCCCTGCTATGGGGATTCGCAGTTTTCAAATTGACCCTGATATTGAGGCGGCGTTGAAGATTGCACGGGCGTGGTCAAAGTTCAAATCATTTCCTCCTTTATACCAAAGGGTGCGAGCGGGAAATATCGCCTTCTATAAGAAACGAAACCCAGAGATGTACGACAAAATGTTGGCACACTTAATCGAGGAGACCAGACAAGGTAAAATGTTTGGCGAATGGAATGACTATGGCAGACTGTTAGATTATTAAATTCCCGTTTGTCAAGCAGTTAAAAACTAAATACTACAATCGAGAGCGACGGGTGTTGCTCTTTTTTGTGCAAAAATATAATATTTTCCAATCGTAAAAAAACAATAAAAAATATTGATTTGTTTTTATCTTTGTGCTAAAATGAATACGAATTAAATTTCTTGGAGGGATTTACATGAAAAAACTGACAGCGGCGCTGCTTACGGCGTCAATGATATTTTCCTGCTCGGTCTGCGGCGCGGGCGCGGCGGGAAGAACGGCTTCCGTATCGGAAAAAATTGCCGATGCGTCCGAGATACATATACTTTACAACGATACCGTTGTGCAGTATGAGGACGTTAAGCCCGTGAACACGGACGGCAGAGTTATGATACCGTTCCGCGCGGCTCTTGAAAATATGGGCGCGACGGTGAATTACGACGACGCGGCAAGACTCGTTACGGCGACCAAAGGAGACATTACAATAAGCTTCACGCTGATGGACGATACAATCTACGTTGACAAGAACGGCGAGCAATCCACCGTGACGATGGATGTGCCGATGATTATCGTCGAGGACAGAACGCTTGTCCCGATACGCTTTATGAGCAACGCGTTCGATATGCAGGTGGGCTGGGACGGCGACACGCAGACCGTTATTATAATGGACTACGACGATTATCTTGACGAGTTCAAGGCTGCCGCTCCGAACATGGCGAAGCTTACGGAGCTTCAGGCGCCGAAGTTCAATAAAAGCTCGGTAGAGTTCGCGTTTGAGCTTGGTTATGACAACAACGGCGAGACGGTCAATATAAAGACATCCGGCACACTGCTGACCGAAACGGCTGAAAATACGAGCAAAACGACAGCAAAGCTTGATTTTGACGGTATGGGCATAAGCGCCAAAGACGCGTCCGCCGAGATGATTTTCAAGGACGGTAAGCTTTACGTTAAGACAAGCCTTATTGAACAGATAGCCAAAAACAGCGGCAGCGCGGAGCTTGGCGCCGCGGCGGCGCTCAGCGGCGACACTTGGTACAGCATAGATATTGCGCAGGTAATAGACAGCATGGATATAAGCGAAAGCGAGAAGGCTTTGCTTAAGGATTGGCTTTCAAAAAATACCGCCAATCTGACCGCAAACGTATTCGAGGGAATAAATAAAGAGGGTGACGCGGTTATTAACGACGCACTCAGGCTCACGGCGATGCTTGACATGTACGAGTCCGTGGATAAGCACATATCTGTTACGGACAACGGTAACGGTGCTTACAGTATTTCGGTAAACATAACCAACGATGACTTTATAAGCATGATTAGCAGCGACATGTTCGCCGGCACAATGTCAGCGGAGGAAATACAGACGTTAAAGGATATGATGAGCGTCAGCATATCGGCGAAAGATGAGTGCGACGGCGAAAAGGAACAGTCGAACATCAATCTGAGTGCAGGCGTGAACGCGCAGGGAGAGAATATGAAGCTTACCTTCACAGGCTCCGAGGCTTCGGAAAACGACCCGAGCGTGACAGCCGCGCAAATACCCGAGGGCAGCGTGGATATAACGAGTATCATTCTGGGAAAATAATCGAAAAAACACAAAACCGCGTCTTATGGGCGCGGTTTTTTCGCGCGATAAAAAAGAAATGTAAAAAAAATATAAATTTTTTTCAAAAAGAGTGTGCAAAAAGGAATTTATGTGTTATAATGGATAAATAATGGGTTATTATGCCTATACACTAACTGAAACGACGGGTGAGGGAATATGCTGAGAAGTATGACGGGCTACGGCAGACGCGAAGCCGTAACCGACGGGAAGAAGATACTCGCGGAGATAAAGTCGGTAAATCACCGCTATTCGGACTACAACATAAAGGTGCAGCGACACCTCGGATTTTTGGAGGACAGAATAAGAAAGTACGCGTCAACCTTTATAACGCGCGGAAAAGTAGACATATATGTGAATGTCGAAAGCTACGATACGGCGGATAAGGAAATAAGTCTTAACAAGGCCGCGGCGGAAAACTATATCGAGGTGTTGAGGCAGCTTCGGGACGAGTTTTCTCTCGCGGACGATATATCGGTCATGACCGTGGCGCGGAACGCGGAGATTTTTAAAACCGACAGAATCGAGGAGGACGAGGACGCGCTATGGGAGAGCGTGAAAACGGTATTGGACGGCGCGATTGAGGATTTTGTCGCCATGCGCTCGAGAGAGGGCGAGAGGATACAGGCGGACTTGTGTCAGAGAATCGAGTACATGGGAACGCTTGTAAAAGAAATAGAGGAACGTTCGCCTCAAACGGTACGGGAGTACAGCGACAGGCTTTACGAGAAAATCAAAGAGGTGCTGGACGGTAAGGAAATAGACGAGACGCGCATAATTACCGAGGTCGCCATATACGCGGACAAGGTTGCGGTAAACGAGGAAACGGTGAGGCTGGCAAGCCATTTCTCGGAGTTTGGCGAGATTATTTCGAGCGGCGAGCCGGCGGGTAGGAAGCTGGATTTCCTTATACAGGAAATCAACCGCGAGGTGAACACGATAGGCTCTAAAGCGAGCGATATAGATATAGCGAAAACGGTCGTTACTCTAAAGGGCGAGATTGAAAAGCTCAGAGAGCAGATACAAAATATAGAATAGAGGGTGATTTTGATGCGGCTTATAAACATAGGCTTCGGCAACATGGTAAACGCCGAGCGCGTAATCGCGGTCGTAAGCCCCGACTCGGCGCCGATAAAACGTATAATACGCGAGGCGGAGGATAAGGGCCGCCTTATAAACGCCACTTACGGCAGACGTACGAGAGCCGTTATAGTGACCGATTCCGACCACATAGTGCTGTCCGCGCTGCAGACGGAGACGGCGGCGGCGAGGCTCGGCGGCGCGGGCGAGGAGGAACGCGATGAGTAAAGGATGCTTATTTGTAATTTCAGGACCGTCGGGTACGGGTAAGGGTACGGTCTGTAAGGAGCTTTTGGCGAACAAGGACAATAATCTGTTTTTGTCGGTTTCGTCCACAACGCGCGAAAAACGCGTGGGCGAGGTCGACGGAGAAACGTACAATTACGTGACCCCGGAGGAGTTTAAGCGTATGATCGGGCATGGGGAAATGCTTGAATACGCGGTATACAGCGGGAACTATTACGGTACGCCGAAGAAAACGGTTGAAAAAATGCTCGCCGAGGGTCGGAACGTAATTCTTGAAATAGAGCCGCAGGGCGCGCTTAAGGTCAAGGGTATATTCCCCGACGCGGTGCTTATATTTATCATACCGCCGTCGATGGCGGCGCTTAAGCAAAGGCTTGTGGACAGGAACCGCGAAACGGAGGACCAAATCGAAAAAAGACTCGCGGCGGCGAAATGGGAAATGGAGCAGGCTGCGAAGTATAACCGTATAGTCGTAAACGACGACCTTGACGCGTGCGTTTGTGAGATTGAGGAAATTTTGCGAGACAACGCCAAAAAACGCGAACGGGTGGATAACTTATTGCATGAAAAATATTAATTTAAATAAAATTGCTTTTTTGGAGGAATGCTATTATGATGATCAAACCGGGAATTTCAGAGCTTTCAAAGCGCGTGGACAGTCGTTACACGCTTGTCGCAATGGCGGCGAAGCGCGCAAGAATGATTGGAGAGGAGCACGCTCAGGACGAGGAGAACGACGAAGTTATAAATCCCGTATCAATCGCCGCGGACGAGATTATGTCGGGCAAGGTGGGATATGTGCGCTCGGAGGCGATAGAACGCGCCAAGGCATGGGCGGACGAAAAAGCAGCCGCCATACTTTCACTTAACTCGATTGACCTTGACAACGCGGAGGACTATTCCGAAACGGATAATTAAGGAGACAATATGATTGCGAAAGTTATTGTGGATTGCAGGTCGAAGCACGTTGACCGCGCGTTCGACTATCTTGTTCCCGCGCATATGGAAGAGGAAATTCAGGTAGGAAGCAGAGTGCTTGTGCCGTTTTCCTCCGGCAACAGAGAGGTGGAAGGCTTTTGCGTGGGATTTTCCGAAAAAGGCTCGGGAAAAAAGATGAAATCCATAATTAAGCTTGCGGGTGACGTGCCGGCGTTTGACGAGGATATGCTGTCGCTTATAGAGTGGATGCGGGAAAAGTATTTGTCGCCGTATCTTGACGTAATCCGCACAGTCGTACCCGCGGGTACCGCGCTTAAAAGCGAGGAGTGGATAATACTTGAAAACGGCGAGCCGCTGAGGTCGCAAATACGCAATGAGATTATATCGCTTATCCGCGATAACGGCGGCGGTATCGAGTATAATACGCTGAAAGAACGGTGCGGACGCGATATACAAAACCATGTGCGCGAAATGGTTAGGGACGGCATACTGCGAAAGGAATATCGGCAAACGTCGGCGGTACGCGATAAAAAGATCAAGCTCGCGCGTCTTTCGGTCACGGGCGACGAGGCGGTTGAAGCGGCGTATAAAATGCGCTCGAAAGCGCCGGTGCAGTCGCGTATGCTCGAAATACTCGCGCTTAACGGCACGGTCGCGGCGGCGGAGCTTAAAAAAATGACGGGCGGCGGCGCAAACGCCGTGGCGGCGCTTCGGAAAAAGGGATATATAGAGGTATTTGAAGCGGAGACGCGGCGGGACCCTTACAAGGACAGAACGTTTGAAAAAAACGAGAAAATGACGCCCACGCCCGACCAGGCAAGGGCTATAAACGCGGTAACGGAGTCGGTAAAAAACGGCGACGGAAAAACGTATCTGCTCCACGGCGTTACGGGCAGCGGCAAAACCGAGGTTTTTATGCAGGTTATCGAGTATGCCGTGAATATGGGTAAAAGCGCTGTTATGCTCGTGCCGGAAATTTCCCTGACTCCTCAGATGGTGTCAAGGTTCATGTCGCGCTTCGGCGGACGCATCGCGATATTTCACAGCGCGCTGTCGCAGGGCGAGCGGTACGACCAGTGGAAAAGAATAAAAGACGGCGGAGCGGATATAGTAATAGGCGCGAGAAGCGCGGTGTTTGCCCCGCTTAAAAATATAGGCGTAATCATAATGGACGAGGAGCATTCGGACACGTACAAGTCGGATATGTCTCCGCGTTACCATGCGCGCGAAGCCGCGCTGCAGCGCGCGAAGCAGTCGGGCGCGGCGGTTGTGCTCGCCTCGGCGACGCCGAGCGTGGAAAGCTACTACAAGGCGCAGACGGGCGAATACGAGCTGCTTGAAATGAATACGCGCTTTAACAATAATAAAATGCCGTACATATACGTTGAGGATATGCGCGGCGAGCTTGCGCGCGGCAACAAGAGTATGCTGTCAAAACGATTGTATACGGAAATAAGAAGAAATCTCGAAAAGGGCGAGCAGACCATTTTATTTCTGAACAGACGGGGCTTTTCGACGTTTGTTTCCTGCCGTACCTGCGGGTATGTGCCGGAATGTCCGAATTGCAGCATTTCGCTTACGTATCACAAGTACGAGGGTAACTTAAAGTGTCATTACTGCGGCTTTACAAGACCGAATTACACATTATGCCCGGAGTGCGGGAGTAAGTATATACGCTACTTCGGCGGCGGGACGCAGAAAGTGGAGGAGGAAATAAAGCGCCTTTTCCCGTCCGCGACAACGATACGCATGGATATGGACACGACGGGTAAAAAGCAGTCGCACGAAAAAATTCTGAGAAAATTCGAGAAAGAAAAAATTGATATGCTCATCGGTACTCAAATGGTAGCGAAAGGGCTTGACTTTGAAAATGTGACGCTGGTGGGCGTGATAACAGCCGATACCATGCTTCATATACACGACTTCCGCAGCGGGGAACGCACATTCGCGATGCTCGAACAGGTATCGGGACGCGCCGGACGCGGCGACAAAGAGGGACGCGCCGTTATACAGACCTACACGCCGGAGCATGAGGCGGTAAGGCTTGTAACCACGCATGATTACAGAGAATTTTACCGCAGCGAGATAGCCGAGCGGCGCGCGATGTGGTATCCGCCGTTTTGCAAAATGGTAGGCGTTTATTTCCAGGGCGCGGCGGAGGAGCTTGTCTCGCGCACGGCGCGTTACTTCGTCAAGGCTTTGGGAGACATAAAGACAATGGGACAAAAAATACAAGTCTTGGGACCTATTCCCGCATATGTGTCGAAAGTAAAAAACAAGTACCGCTGGCAGATCATTTTTAAATGCGAGGACGACGACAAGCTCGGCAAGGAGCTTATGAAAGCGGAAATGATGTGCAGAGACAACAAGAATTGCAAAGGTGTTTCCATAGTAACGGACAAATCACCGGGTATGATATATTAGAGAGGGGAAAAGTAATGGCAATACGCGAAATACGAAAAGAGGGCGACGAAATTCTTTACAAGAAGTGCAAGGAGGTAAAGAATTTTGACAATAAGCTTTGCATACTGCTCGACGACATGTACGAGACGATGAAAAAAAACGACGGCGTGGGTCTTGCCGCGCCTCAGGTAGGAATACTTAAGAGAGTCGTCGTCATAGATATAAGCGACGCGGATAAAAGGAAGAACCTCCCGGAAACGGGTAAAATTGAGCTTGTAAATCCCGAGATAACGGAGGAAAGCGGAGAACAGACAGACGACGAGGGATGCCTGAGCTTCCCGGACCTTTTCGGAAAGGTGACGCGCCCGTACAAGGTTACGGTAAAGGCGCAGGACAGAAACGGAAAGTGGTTTAAGCTCACCGGCGAGGGACTGCTCGCGCGGGCGATATGCCATGAGGTAGACCATCTCGACGGACATGTATTTATCGAGAAAGTGACGGAGTACACAAAACGGTAAACGGAGATTTGACATGAGGATTTTGTTTATGGGAACGCCGGACTTCGCCGCGGCGGCGCTAAAAGCGCTTACCAATGCGGGGCAAAACGTTGTCGGAGTGGTATCGCAGCCCGACAAGCCGAAAGGGAGGGGACATAAAACGGTTCCCACGGAGGTGAAAGCGGCGGCTTTGGACGCGGGGCTTGGGGTGTATCAGCCCGAAACGCTGAAAGATAACGCGCTTATGCCTGTTTTGGACGAGCTGAAGCCGGACGTGATAGTTGTGGCGGCGTACGGTAAAATACTTCCGCCGTATATAATAAATTACCCAAAATACGGCTGCGTGAACATTCACGCGTCGCTTCTGCCCAAGTACAGAGGCGCGGCGCCCATTCAGTGGGCGGTTATAAACGGTGAAAAAGTCACGGGCGTGACGACCATGCAAATGGACGAGGGACTTGACACGGGCGCTATGCTGCTTACCGAAAAAACGGAGATAGGCGAGTACGAAACGGCGGGAGAGCTGTTTGACCGTCTCGCGGTAATGGGCGGAGAGCTTATCATAAAAACGCTCGACGCGCTCGAGACGGGTACTGTAACGCCCACGCCGCAAAATCACGCGGAGCATACCTACGCGCCGATGATTTCAAAGGAAACTGCCAGGATAGACTGGACAAAAAGCGCGAAAGAAATCTCAAAGCTTGTATGCGGCATGAATCCGTGGCCGCTCGCGTGGACGGAGTACAAAGGCGGCGTACTTAAAATATGCGAGGCGCAGGCGGAAAGCGGCGATTTTGCGCGTAAAGCGGGCGAGATACTTTCGATAGACAAGGGAAAAGGACTTAAGGTAGCCTGCGGCTCAGGCGCGCTTTATATAAAAACGGCGCAGTTTGCGGGGAGCAGGAAAATGAATGTGGAGGACTACGCGCGCGGACATGAAATAGAGATAGGCGCGGTATTGGAATAGGAGGATTATGAATGTTTTACGGATATTATTTTGACCCGACGTACGTGCTTGTGATTTTGGCATTTATATTCACAATGTTTGCGTCGTTCGGAGTAAAATCGACGTTCAGAAAATACGACGAGGTTCATAACTCGCGCGGAATTACCGCGGCGGAGGCGGCGAGACGCATACTCGACGCGAACGGCTTACAGAATATACGAATAGAACGCGTCGCGGGCGAGCTTACCGACCACTACAGTCCGAAAGAAAACGTTATACGCCTGTCGGACTCCACATTTAACTCCACGTCGGTGGCGGCGATAGGCGTTGCCGCGCACGAGTGCGGACACGCGGTGCAGCATCAGGTGGGATATGTGCCGATTAAAATAAGAAACGGTATAGTGCCGATAGTAAATATAAGCAACGCGCTGTCCATGCCGCTGTTTATAATAGGACTGATTATAGGAATAACGCCTTTGGCGTTCGCGGGAGCGATACTTTTCGGTATGGTGTTTTTGTTCCAGCTCGTAACGCTGCCGACGGAAACGAACGCGTCAAGACGAGCGATGCGCACTCTTGAAGAAATGGATTTGCTCGCGGGCGACGAGCTTAAGGGCGCGCGAAAGACGCTTACGGCGGCGGCTATGACGTATGTCGCGGCGGTGGCGTCCACGGCTATGCAGTTCCTGCGCTTACTGCTGATAGCCAACAGACGGAGAGACTGATGGCTTCCGCGCGAGAGACCGCCATGAGGGTCATATACGACGTTGAGTTTAACGGCGCGTATTCCAACATGGCTTTGAAAAAGGCAATTCCCGCCGGTATGGAACGGCGCGACAGGGCAATGACGGCAAGCCTTGTCTACGGCGTTATCGACAAGAAGCTTACGCTCGATTATGTAATAAGTAAATTTTCAAAGCTTAAAATAAAGAAGCTGTCGAAATATATTCTGATAATACTCAGAATGGGAATATATCAGATTATGTTCATGGACAAAATACCCGTAAGCGCGGCGGTAAACGAAAGCGTTAAGCTCGCGAGACGGTACGGTCACGGAGCGTCGGCGGGGTACGTGAACGGAGTTTTGAGGAGCGTGTCGAAAGAAAGCGTAGAATATCCGACGGATAAAACGGAGTTTTTATCGGTACGGTACTCGTTCCCCGAAAGTATGTGCAAAAGGTGGATAGACGATTTCGGGTACGAGTTTACCGAAGAAATGATGAAAGCGTTTGAAAAGCCGCCCGAACTGTGCCTAAGACCCAATATTCTTAAAATAACGGCGGACGAGCTTGTAAAAAGGCTGGGCGGCGGCTACGCGCGCGGCGGTATCGCGGTAATGCGCGCGGGCTTCGATGTTGCGTCTGACGATATGTATAAAAACGGTTTTTACACCGTGCAGGACGCGGCGGCGTACAGCGCGGTAAAGACGCTCGCGCCGCAAGCGGGAGAGACGGTGATAGATATGTGCGCCGCGCCGGGCGGTAAGGCTACGGCAATGGCGGAGATGATGAACAACAAGGGTAAGATACTCGCTTTTGACATACACGAGCATAAAATAGATTTAATACGTAAAAACGCGGAGAGACTCGGTATAACGATTATAGAGGCAAAGCTTCGCGACGGGCGCGAGTTTGACGCGTCGTATTCGGAGCGCGCGGACAAAGTACTGTGCGACGCGCCTTGCAGCGGTCTCGGGATAATACGCCGAAAGCCGGAAATAAAGTACGGCTATGACGCGGATAACGACCTGCCCGTAACGCAGCTAAAGCTGCTCGAAAATGCCGCGCGGTATTTAAGGAAAGGCGGGGAAATGGTTTACTCCACCTGTACTGTGGAAAAACGCGAAAACGAGGAGGTCACGGACGGCTTTTTAAGGGACAATCCCAACTTTGAAAAGCTTTATGAAAAGACTTTCTACCCGCACACGGACGGCACGGACGGCTTTTACGTGTGTAAAATGAAAAGGACAGGATAAATGATAGATTTAAAGGATTTTGAATTTGACGAGCTTGAGGAATACGTTCTGTCGATAGGCGAGCAAAAATTCCGCGCGCAGCAGATATTTTCATGGCTGCATAAGGGCGCGGAAAGCTATGCGGAGATGAGCAATCTCTCCAAGACGGCTCGTGAAAAGCTTGAAAAGGAAACTTACGTCTCAACGCTTAAAATACGAGAAAAGTATGTGTCGAAGCTCGACGGTACTGTAAAGTATCTGTTTGAACTTCCCGACGGAAACTGTATAGAAAGCGTCGTGATGAGGTACCATCACGGGCTTACAATATGTATATCCAGTCAGGTGGGCTGCCGTATGGGCTGCCGGTTTTGCGCGTCAACAATCGGCGGACTATACAGGAGCCTTACTGCGGGAGAAATACTTAATCAGGTTATATTCGCGCAGAAGGACATGGGCGAGAGGATAAGCAACATAGTCATGATGGGGATAGGCGAGCCGCTTGATAACTACGATAACGTTATAAAATTTCTTCATAACGTAAACTGTGAAAAAGGTTTAAATATCGGTTACAGGCATATATCGCTGTCCACATGCGGCGTAGCGGATAAGATATACCGTCTTGCGGAGGAAAATCTTCCGATAACGCTGACAATATCGCTTCACGCGCCGAATGACGGCATAAGGAATACAATCATGCCCGTAAATCATAAGTATAACATAACCGAGCTGCTCAAAGCGTGCATGGCTTACGCTAAAAAGACGGGCAGGCGGATAAGCTTTGAATACTCGCTTATTCACGGCGTAAACGACAGCATGGATAACGCGGCGGAGCTTGCGCGTCTTATAAAAGATATGCGTCCGCACGTAAATCTTATACCGGTGAATAATGTTGAGGAAAGGAATTTCAGAAAAGGCAGCAGGGCGGACATACTCGCCTTTCGCGATAAGCTTATCTCACTCGGTGTAAACGCCACCGTACGCAGAGAACTTGGGGGCGATATTTCAGCTTCCTGTGGACAACTGCGGAAAAAGGTGCTATAATGTTTAATAAAGTGATATTTTTTGACGAAAAGAGGTGATTTTTGATATGCAATTTGGTGCGATTACCGATATAGGAATGCGAAGAAAAATTAACGAGGACAGCTATTATGTAAACGAGAACGACACTTTCCCGTACGCGATAGTAGCCGACGGCATGGGCGGACACCAGGCGGGCGAAATCGCGAGTAAGATGCTTGTCGATATAGTGAAAGATTACTTGACAAAAAATCTCAATGAAAATCTTGATTATGTCGAGGCGGGCGAGGTTGTGAGACAGGCGTTCATATCAGCTAACAGCACTATTTACAACTACGCGAAAACTCATTACAAAATAATGGGAATGGGTACGACGGCTACGCTTGCGATGATTTATTCGGGGAAGCTCATAACGGCTCACGTCGGAGACAGCAGAGCGTATCTTGTAAGCGATGAAATAAAACAGGTAACAAGGGATCATTCGTATGTCAACGAGCTTTTGATACGCGGCGAGATAAGTCCCGAAATGGCTAAAAACCACCCGAAGAAAAATTACATAACGCGCGCTATGGGCGCAGAGGACACCGTTAAGGTGGATATTTCCATAAAACCGTATAATGACGAGACAGTAGTGCTGTGCAGCGACGGACTCACCAATTTTGTAAGCGATGAAGAAATCATGGCGTATATTGTAAGAGAAAAACCGCTTAAAGAAAACTGCGCGAACCTTGTGGCGCTTGCCAACGAGCGCGGCGGCGGAGATAATATAACTATTGTGGCTTTTGAAAGGGAGAAATGCGATAATGAACAGTGATAATTTAGTGGGCATAACACTTGCCAACAGATATGATATGCTTGAAAAAATAGGCACGGGCGGTATGGCTACCGTTTATAAGGCGAAGGACACGCTGCTTAACCGCTACGTTGCGATAAAGATACTTAGAGACTCGCTCGAGGATGAGAAAAGCGTTGTAACCAACTTTATAAAGGAGGCGCAGTCCTCCGCCAGCCTTGTGCATAACAATATAGTGTCGGTATACGACGTGGGCGAGGAAAACGGTCTCAATTACATGGTAATGGAGTACGTTGACGGAATAACGCTGAAGGCGTACATAAAAAGCAAGGGCGCGCTGCCTTGGCAGGAGGCTTGCGACTTTGCGATACAAATAGGTCAGGGTATAAGCGAGGCGCACTCGATAAATATTATACACCGCGACATAAAGCCGCAGAACATTCTGATGACTAAGGACAAGACTCTAAAGGTTACCGACTTCGGTATCGCCAGAGCCGTGGCGGGAGAAACAACCGTTGTGGGCGGCGCGGCGCTGGGAAGCGTGCATTACATTTCGCCGGAGCAGGCGCGCGGCGGCTTTACAGACGCAAGAAGCGACATATACTCTTTGGGTATTGTTCTTTACGAAATGCTTACGGGCAAGGTGCCGTTTGACGGCGACAATGCGGTTAGCGTAGCGCTTATGCACCTTGAGAAAGACCCCGTTAATGTGAAAGTGATAAATCTTGATATACCGACGGATCTTGCGTATGTCACAATGAAGGCTATATCAAAGGAGCAGCATGCGCGGTATCAGAGCGTCCAGGAGCTTTTGGACGACCTGCACGCGGTACTCGCCGACGAACCGCTGCCGAGCCGTGAGGAAAAATACAGAAAAACTATGGGCGAGAAAGAAGAAAACGCGCAAAGCGTCGACTACGCCGAGATTGACGCGGACGACGAAGATGACATAGACATTATCCGGGAAGCGGAATCGGAAGCGGACGAGCCGGAGTTTGAAGAAATCGCTCCGCGCGGACGCTCAAACCGTAAGACCGAGGTACAGAAAAAGAATAAAAAGGCGAAAAAAGAGGACCGCATAGCGGTGGTACTTGCCATTTCCACGGTTATCGTGGCGGCGCTTGTGGCGCTCGCGGTTTACTTCGGAGTAACAATGAGCAAGGAAGCGAGCGTCCCCGACCTTGCCAATATGACGATTGAGGAAGCGACGGCGGCGGCGCAGAAAGAGGGACTTAGGATAGCGGACGAAATTGAGTACTCGCTGTCCGACGCTGTTGCGGAAAACCGCGTAATATCACAGGACCCCGAGCCTAATAAGATAGTGAGCAAGAACAGCGAGATAAAGCTCGTGGTATCGATAGGTTCCTCCGGCGGTGATATTTCCACGCCGAATGTGGTTAATAAGCTGTTTGAAGACGCGGTGGCGGAAATACTTGACGCGGGACTTAATTACACCGTGCAGGAGGAGGATTCCGACACTGTACCGGCAGGATATATAATTCGTCAGACGCCTCTCGCGGGTACAAAGCTCAATAAGGACGACAGCGTAAACCTGCACGTCAGCCGCGGCGCGAACGGCGAGGACGTGCAAAACCGAACGGGTGAAACGGTATCGGTACCGAGTATAATAGGTCTCGGCAAGGACCAGGCGGAAGCCACGCTCGCGGCAAACGGACTGAGCCTCGGAAACGTTACAAGAAAGGCTTCCTCGTCGGCTGAGGGAACTGTAATATCGCAAAGTCCCGAGTTTGGCAAGAACGTTATGAAAGGCTCGTATGTGAGCATCGTTCTGTCAAAAGGCTCGGACGCTGCTGCGGAGGGACAAAATCAGACGCAAAATACCGAGCCCTTGCAGCCGCAGACGAATAATGGCGGCGGCGAAACCGGCTACACGTCGGGCGGCGATAACGGCGAACAGTCAAGCGAGCCGTCAACGCGCACATTTACCGTGAAAATACCCGACACGGCGAACGATACGGTGGACGTTGAAATAGTCGTAAACGGACAGAGCGTACACCACGAGACGCACTCTAAAGAAGAGGGTACCGTATCCGTAGACGTAAAAGGTACGGGTACAGCCGAGGTGCAGGCGTATATTGACGGCAGTAAGGTAAGCGACAGAACAATAAATTTTAACTAAATGAACTATGCAAACGGAATAATAATAAAAGGAATAGGAGGCTTTTACTATGTAAAAGCCTCCGGAAACATATATGAGTGTAAAGCGCGCGGAGTTTTCCGCAAGCAGAAAATCACTCCGACGATAGGCGACAGGGTGACGATAGAAACCGACGGCGAAAAGGGCAGCATTACCGAAATAATGACGCGTACGTCGTATCTTGCGCGTCCGCCGGTCGCGAATGTGGACACAATGCTTATCGTAATAGCCGCGGCAGAGCCGTCCCCAAACCTCGCGGTCGCGGACAAGATGCTCGTAAACACCAAAATAAGCGGCATAAAGCCGGCGGTGTGCGTAAACAAAACCGACCTCGCTGAAAGCGACGGTATAAAGGACGCGTACTTAAAGGCGGGATATGAGGTAATAGAGGTAAGCGCGGAAAAAAACGAGGGTATAGACACGCTCCGCTCATTCCTTAAAGGTAAAAGCACGGCGTTTGCCGGACTTTCGGGCGTGGGCAAGTCGAGCCTTTTAAGCCTTATAACGGACGATGATTTGGAAACGGGCGCGGTGTCGGAGAAGATACGGCGCGGCAGACACACGACGCGCCACGTCGAGCTTTTTGAGCTTGCGGACGGCGGTTACGTGATGGACACGCCCGGCTTTTCACAGCTGGAGGTGGAGGGTATACGCGCCGAGGACTTATGGCGCTGCTTCCCCGAAATGGCGGACTGTGACGGCAAATGCCGTTTCCGAGGCTGCGCCCACGTAAACGAGCCGGACTGCGCGGTAAAGGACAAGCTCGCGGAGGGTAAAATAGCGCAGTCTCGGTACGAAAGCTACAAGGAGCTTTACGAAAAATTAAAACAAACAAAGGAATGGTTAATAAAATGATACTTGTGCCATCGATACTGTCGGCTGACTTCGGAATACTTGCCGAGCAAATCAAAAAATGTGAAAACGCGGGCGCCGAGTGGCTACATATAGACGTAATGGACGGACACTTTGTGCCGAACATCTCGTTTGCCATGCCCGTAATAAAATCAATACGCAAGTACACCGATATGTTTTTTGACGTGCATTTGATGATAACGGAGCCGGAGCGGTATATAAACGACTTCATAGACTGCGGCGCGGACGGCGTGACGTTCCATATTGAGGCGACGGATTTCCCCGACCGCTGCATAGAAATGATACGCTCGCGCGGTAAGCTTGCGGGTATATCCATAAAGCCCGACACGCCCGTTGAGAGAATAATACCGTACCTCGAAAAAGTTGACATGGTGCTTGTAATGAGCGTCGAACCCGGTTACGGCGGTCAGGAATACATAACAGCCGTAAACGAAAAAATAAAGTACCTGCGCGAAATCAAGGGCGAGTATTTTAAGATTGAGGTCGACGGAGGCGTAAGGGAAAACAATATCGACTCCGTTCTTGCCGCCGGCGCGAACGTTATCGTGGCGGGCAGCGCGGTGTTTAACGGCGATATAGAGAGCAATATCAAGAGGCTTATGCGATGAGAGCGGTTGTAATAGGTAACGGGAGCATAAACGACTACGGCTATATCAAAAGCAAAATCCGCGCGGACGATTTCATAATCTGCGCCGACGGCGGGTATAACCACGCTGTAAGGCTTGGCGTAAAGCCCGACGTTATAATAGGCGATTTTGACAGCGCCGTGGGGTACGAGAGCGCGGAAAACGTGATACGCTACCCGACGCGCAAGGACTATACCGACGGCGAGCTTGCCGTCGAATACGCTTTGGAGCGCGGCTGTGACGGCGTTGTACTGCTCGCCATGACGGGAGACAGAGCCGACCACACGGTTACGGATATACTTCTGCTCGCAAGGTGCGAGAACGGCGTGCTGATTGACGATAACAACGAGATTTATATGCTGAAAACAAAGGTTGAAATTCAGGGCAAAAAGGGCGACACCGTTTCAATAGTGCCGATAAACGGCGATTTGGAGGGTATCGTCACTGAGGGACTGGAGTATCCGCTTAGAGGCGAGACGCTGTATTTTAGCAAAAGCCGCGGCGTGAGCAACGTCATGACGGCGGATAGGTGCGCGGTAACAGCGGAAAAAGGAATCGCGCTTGTCATAAAGGTGCGGCGGGTGTAGGAACACATATTTATGGCGTGGGTGTAGGGGCGGTCATTGGCCGCCCGTTCCCAATGCAGCGCGGTGGGCGGCCGATGACCGCCCCTACGGTGCCGTTACATTCAGGTTGTCGGGGGACGGGCTGTCGAGGGCGCCAGCCCCTACGGCGCACGATTTCAAAATTACGGGTGTAGGGGACGGCGTTTTTCTACGGCATTTGTTGCTTCGCAACATGCCTACAACACGCGGAGCGTGTTGTTCACCCCGATGTCCCGCCCACACGCCCCGCCATTCATATTTGAAGGGAGAAAATTCCACATGATATATCTTGACAACGCGGCGACGACGAAACCGTCCGCTGCCGCCGTGCAAGCGATGATACAGGCAGCCGAAGCGTTCGGCAATCCGTCGTCGCTGCACGGACTGGGACTCGAAGCGGAGAAATACGTCGAGCGCGCGCGTAAAACGATCACGTCAAAACTCGGCGCGGACGCGAAAGGTCTGCTCTTTACGTCCGGCGGCACGGAGGCGAACAACACCGCCGTATTCGGCGCGGCGCGCGCGAAGAGAAAAATCGGCAGGCGCGTCATAACGTCGAAAATCGAGCACCCGTCGGTGCTTGAAGCGTTTAAGCAGCTTGAAAAAGACGGATTTGACGTCGTATACGTCGGCGCGGACAGCGACGGACGCGTGAACCTTGACGAGCTTAAAGCGTCGCTCACGGACGATACAACGCTTGTGAGCGTTATGCACGTAAACAACGAAACGGGCGTAATTCAGCCCGTAAACGAAATAAAAAAGCTGATTGCCGAGTACGCGCCGAACGCGGTGTTCCACTGTGACTGCGTACAGTCGTTCGGCAAGCTTGACGTGAGAAACACGGGCGCGGATTTGATAACTGTAAGCGCACACAAAATACACGGCTTCAAGGGTACGGGCGCGCTGTACGTCCGCGACTTCCGCCTTATAAAGCCGCTCATTTACGGCGGCGAGCAGCAGCGTGAAATGCGCCCCGGCACGGAAAACGTCGGCGGCATACTCGCGTTCGCGGCGGCGGCGGAGGAAACGAGCGGCGATAATTCGTACCTTTTATCGTTAAGGAAACGGCTCGCGGACAGACTGTCGGAGGATAAAAACATAAAATTCAACGGCTCGGACGAGTATAACAGCGGCAGCATATTAAACGTGTCGTTCGTCGGCATAAAAGCCGAAATACTGCTCCACGCCGCCGAGGCAAGGGGAGTGTACGTTTCGACCGGCTCCGCGTGCTCGTCGCACAAGCCGCAGCCGAGCCACGTTCTGACGGCTATGGGACTTAGCGCTAAGGAAGTAGGCGGCGCGGTGCGTATAAGCCTCGATCCTACAACGACCAAGGACGAAATTGACGAAGCGGCGCGCGTTTTAATTGAGGAAGCGCGCAATATAAGGAGATTTATGTAGATGAAAGAAATTGTGCTTGCCAAATACGGCGAAATAATATTAAAGGGCGGCAACCGCACGCGGTTCGAGAACATACTCATGTCAAACATCAAAAACGCCCTCAGAAACGTCGCGGAAACGAAAATACGCCTCGCACAGGCGACCGTGTACGTCGAAGTCGAGGACGGGAGCAAAATCGACCTCGTAGCAGAGCGCCTTTCAATGGTTTTCGGACTTGTCGCGATAACTAAGGCGGCGGTGTGCAAAAAGGACATTGAGGATATAAAGGCAGTCGCGAAGGAGTACCTCAAAAATGACCTCACGGCGGGCAAACGCTTTAAGGTCGAGGCAAAACGTTCCGATAAGGCGTTCCCGTACAAGTCGCCGCAGATATGCCGTGAAGTCGGCGGTTATCTTGACGACGAGTTTCCCGACATAATAGTTGACGTGCATAACCCCGACGTGACGGTAAAGGTCGAGGTTCGCGATTTTGACGCGTACGTGTACGCAGACGAAAACAGAATAAAGGGACAGGGCGGTATGCCGATAGGCACCGGCTCAAAGGCGACGCTGCTTCTGTCGGGCGGTATAGACAGCCCCGTAGCGGGACATATGATAGCGAAGCGCGGCGTGGAGATAGACGCGGTAAACTTCTTCTCTTACCCGTATACGAGCGAACGCGCAAAGGAAAAGGTTATAACGCTCGCGTCGATACTCGCGCGGTACACGTCGAAGATAAATTTGTACATCGTGCCGTTTACCGAGATACAGCTTCAAATACGCGATAAATGCCCCGAGGAGCATATGACGCTCGTAATGCGGCGGTTCATGATGCGTATAGCGGAGCGGTTGGCGATTGACCATAAGTCCAAAGCGCTCATAACGGGCGAGAGTGTGGGACAGGTCGCGTCACAGACGCTCGCCGCGCTCGACGTGACGAACGCGGTGGTTGATATGCCGATACTGCAGCCGCTTATCGGTATGGACAAGCTTGAAATAACAGACCGCTCCGTCGCGATAGGCGCGTATGAAACGTCCATACTGCCTTACGAGGACTGCTGCACGGTGTTCACGCCGAAGCACCCCACGACGAACCCGAAGCGCGAAAACATAGAGAAATCGGAAAAGCACCTCGACACGGAGGCGCTTATAGAAGCGGCGCTTATGAATGTCGAAAAAATAGAAGTATACCCGAATTAAGAAAATACTTGAAAAAGATAGGTATATAATATATAATAAAATCATAAAATTTATGTAAAAACAAAAGGAGAAAAGATAATGGCAAAAACAGAGAAAGAAAAGCCGCAGGTAATAAAAATGACCGACGCGGAAGAGAAGAAAAAAGCGCTTAAATCCGTGTTTAACGTAATAGAAAAGGAATATGGCACGGGAAGTATTATGAAGCTGGGCGACGTAAACGTTTCAAACGTGGACGCAATATCCACCGGCTCATTGACTCTCGATATGGCGTTGGGCGTGGGAGGACTGCCGCGCGGACGAGTTATCGAGATTTACGGTCCCGAATCGTCGGGTAAAACGACGGTGGCGCTGCACGTTGTCGCCGAGGCTCAGAAAATGGGCGGCGAAGCTGCGTTTATCGACGCGGAGCACGCGCTCGACCCCGTGTACGCGAAAAATCTCGGCGTTGATATTGATAACCTTATCGTCGCGCAGCCGGACACGGGCGAGCAGGCGCTTGACATAGCCGAAGCCCTTGTAAGGAGCGGCGCGCTCGATGTAGTCGTTATCGACTCGGTTGCGGCGCTTGTTCCGAAGGCGGAAATAGAGGGCGAAATGGGCGACGCGCACGTGGGACTTCTCGCAAGACTTATGTCACAGGCTTTGAGAAAGCTTACCGCCGTTATCTCACGCTCCGGCACAGTAGTTATTTTCATAAATCAGCTGCGCGAAAAGGTGGGAGTTATGTACGGAAATCCCGAAACCACCCCGGGCGGACGCGCGCTTAAATTCTTCGCGTCGGTAAGGCTTGATGTGCGCCGCGCGGACGTTATCAAGAACGGCACGGAGATCGTCGGCAACAAGACGAGGGTAAAGGTTGTAAAGAATAAGGTGGCGCCGCCGTTTAAGACCGCCGAGTTCGACATAATGTACGGTGAAGGCATATCAAAGGAGGGCAATATCCTCGATTACGCCGTTGAAAATGACATAATTAAAAAATCGGGCGCATGGTTTAGCTATAACGGTGAGAAAATAGGACAGGGACGCGATAACGTAAGGAAATACATGGTGGAGCATAAGGACTTTACCGAAGAAATAGACAAGCAGGTAAGAGCGCTGCTAAAGAGCAAACAGGGAACGGCTCCCGCCGCTCCGAACGAAAACGCGGAAACGGACAACGCGGAAACAAATAAATGATAAAACATAAATACAAATGTACAAATATACAAAAAAATCCGCGAATGAATATTACTATAAGTCAATATTAACTAAAAATTGTTACAAAATTGAAAAAAATATTGACGCGGAACAATTTTTTTAGTATTCTAATTATGTCAAATAAAGATATTATAGATTATAAAGATGTAAATAAAAGACAGGGGGCGCAATTCATGGTTTCAAGTGAAGTGGCAGTTCAAAATTCGGTAGGCTTGCACGCAAGACCGGCGACATTTTTTATCCAAAAAGCAAACGAGTTCAAATCAAGCATATGGGTCGAAAAGGATGAAAGACGAGTAAACGCGAAGAGTCTTTTAGGTGTGCTTTCTCTTGGAATTGTTAAGGGAACTAAGATTTCGATAATCGCCGACGGAAGCGACGAGGAAGAAGCTGTAAAGACTTTGGTTGACCTTATTGAGTCTAATTTCTCTGAATAATTTAAAATAATATGTTAATAAATAACTCTGCATTTGTATGTAGAGTTATTTTTGCCTTTGGGAAATTCCCCGCATCGGACGGTAACGGTATACGAAAGGAGGAGCGGTATGTTTGACTTGGAGCAGGAACTGAAAAATCTACCCCAAGACCCCGGCGTGTATATAATGCACGACAAAGAGGGGACTGTGATATACGTCGGCAAAGCCAAGGTGCTTAAAAACCGTGTGCGTCAGTACTTTCAAAAGAACTCGAACCACACGCCGAAAGTACTCGCAATGGTATCAAACATAGCGTATTTTGAATATATCGTCACGGACTCCGAGACGGAAGCGCTTGCGCTTGAATGTACTCTGATAAAAAAGTATCGCCCGAAGTACAACATACTTTTAAAGGACGACAAGCACTACCCGTATATAAAGGTTACGATAAACGAGCCGTATCCGCGTCTTGTAAAGGTCAGAAAGCTGCAAAAGGACGGCGCGAGATATTACGGACCGTATGTATCCGGAATTACGCTTAAAAACACGCTTGAGCTTGTTCAAAAGCTGTTTAAGCCGCCGGCGTGCCGCCGTAAATTCCCCGACGACATAGGGAAAGGCAGACCGTGCCTTAACTACCACATAAACAACTGCTTTGCCCCGTGTACGGGCAAGGTAAGCAAGGAAGAGTACAGGCAGGTGTATTTTAATATCTGCCATTTTCTCGACGGCAACCATAAGGAGCTTGTCGCCGAGCTTACTGAGCAGATGAACAAATACTCACGGGAAATGAAGTACGAAAAAGCGGCGGATTTAAGGGATAAGATACGCGCCATACGCGATATAGAGGAGCAGCAGAAAGTCATAGATACCGACAAGCAGGACAACCGCGACGTTATCGCGCTTGCCCGCGACGCTTCGGCGGCGTTCTGCGAAGTGTTTTTTGTAAGGCGCGGCAAGGTAATAGGACGCGAGAGCTATAAAATAGACAACACCTTAAACAGCTCCGACTCCGAGATACTGACGGACTTTATAAAGCAGTTTTATCAGGAAAGCGATTTTATACCCGAGGAAATACTTGCCGAGTACGAAATCGAGGACTGCGGCGCCATTACGGAATGGCTGCGCGGTATGAAGAAACGCAAAGTTACGATAATCACGCCAAAGCGCGGCGAAAAGCGCCATATGGTCGAGATGGTCAAGAAGAACGCGGAAATCGCTCTCGGCAATTATAAGATACACGTTATGAAAGAGCGGGAGAAGAACACTCTGCTCGACAGTATGCGGGAGACGCTGCGCCTTGAAAAAAGCCCGTACCGTATCGAGGCTTACGACATTTCAAACATACAGGGCGCGGACAACGTGGGAGCTATGGCTGTGTTTGAAAACGGTAAAGCGGCGAAGCGCAAGTACAGACTGTTTAAGATAAAGTCTTTTGAGGGCGCGGACGATTACGCGGCTATGCGCGAGGTAATATACCGCCGTTTCCGCCACGCGCTCGACGAGGAGGATAAAATACGCATGGGCGAATTGCCGCGCAAGGACGCGAAATTTCTGCCCCTGCCCGACCTTATACTTCTTGACGGAGGCAAGGGACATCTCGGCGTAATTACGGAGCTTATGGATATGATGGACTGCACCATACCCGTTTTCGGTATGGTTAAGAACGACCGCCACCGCACGCGCGGGCTTATATCCTCAAAGGGCGAGATAGAACTAAGCCCCGCAAGCCCCGTTTTCAAACTGATAACGAACATACAGGACGAGGTTCATAACGCGGCGATAACGTACCACCGTAAGCTGCACGGCAAAATCACCTCGGAACTCGATAAAATTAAGGGCGTCGGTGAAAAAAGACGCAAAGCGCTATTGACTACTTTCAAAACTATTGATAAAATAAAAGAGGCGGACATAGATGAACTTATGAAAGTCAAAGAGATGGATAGAAAATCGGCCGAAAGCGTGTATAATTATTTTCGGAGGAACGGCTGATGTTTAAACTGAACAGAAAAAACGGCGTTTCATATTATACCATAACTTCGTTTGAAGAAACGGGGCTGGTAAAACACGGCTTTTCCACGAGAGAGGGCGGAGTCAGCAAAGACTGCTACGCCTCGATGAATTTACGCTTTAACTGCGCCGACCCGCGCGAAAACGTGCTTGAAAACTACAGAATAATTTCCGACACGCTCGGCATGGACTATAAGAAACTCGTACTGTCAAAACAAGTACATGAGGACGTGATCCGCACCGTCACTGAAAGCGACGCGGGTAACGGAATTACGCGCGAAAACGCCTTTACGAGCGCGGACGCGCTCATAACAGACAAAAAGGGCATACCGCTCGTCACGCTTTACGCGGATTGCGTGCCGCTGTTTTTTCTTGACAAAAGACAGGGCGTAATCGCGCTGGCTCATTCCGGCTGGAAAGGGACAGTAAAACGTATCGGACAAAAAACGGTTGAGAAGATGAAAAAGGACTACAAAAGCCGCGCGGAGGATATACTCGCGGCTATAGGACCGTCCATACAGGAATGTCATTTTGAGGTCGGCGGCGACGTGGCGCGGATTTTTATTGACGAGTTCGGCTCGTCCGCGGCGGTAAAGTACGGCGAAAAGTATCACGTAAATATGCAGAGGGCGATAACGGACCAGCTTACAGAAAGCGGCATACCGCGTGAAAATATCGACGACAGCGCCATATGCACATATTGTAACAGCTCCTTGCTTTTTTCGCACAGAAAAACAAACGGACAAAGAGGGAATCTCGGGGCGTTTATGGAGCTTGTATAGATTTGGAGATATAAAATGAATCGGATAAAAAGAATTATACTATACGTTGCCGTAACGTGTATTTTAGTGTCCCTGACAGGGTGCGCGGTTACGGATACGATAAAGCAGAAAATATACGGGGACACTAAAACAGAAAATCCGGCGGCGGTGGAGAACAATACGGAGGACGAGGTATCAAACAGCATAAGCGTCGGCGTGCTGGATTTTGACACGTTCAATCCGCTCCTTACAAAGTCGGAGACGGTAAAGGAGTGTATGCAGTTTGTATATGAGCCTTTGTTTGACGTTGATGAAAATCTGATGCCGTCGCCGGTGCTCGCGGAGAGCTACACCGTGTCGCCGGACGGAAGAACGATAGACATAACGCTGAAAAACAATGTAATGTGGCACGACGGCTCAAACTTTAACGCTTACGACGCGGCGTACACGATAAAGCAGATACGCTCGGGGGTAACGCAGTACACCTCCTTGCTTTCCAATATAGCGGACTACAAGGCTACGGGTGATTACACGCTTCAGCTTGTGCTTAATTATTCCGTGCCGAATTTTGTGTCCCTGCTTACATTCCCGATTGTGAAGTACCGCTCGGACATGAGCCTTAATTCGGGATATATACCGAACGGCACTGGCGCGTTCAAGTTCGAGACGCAGCCGAGTACGGGCAAGATGTCGTTTGCCGCGTTTGACAATTACCATAACGGCAGAGCGCTGATTGATAATCTGTATGTCTATATTGCGCCCGACCTGCAAAGATACGAGACTATGTTTGAGGCGAGCGAGATTGACCTTATGACGGGCGAGACGGTAGACCTGTCAGAGTACACGCCGAGGGGCAGCGCGCATAACAACGAGTACATTACGAATAAAATGACGTTTATCGGATTTAATCTGCTCAACGAGGCGCTGTGGGGCGCGAATACGCGCCGCGCGCTCGCGGAGCTTATAGATAAGGACGCGATTGTAAACTCAACGATATACTCGCGCGGCGTCGCGTGCGATATACCGATAAATCCGTCGTCGCTGTTTTACTTCGATACCAATACGCGCTTTAAGCCTGACGACCTTCTCGCGCAGCAGCTTCTCGGTAACGACAACTGGGGAGTAAACGAGAACGGTAAGTACACGAGAAACGTAAACGGTACGAAGCAGGTGCTGTCGTTTGAGATATTGACCGATGGCGACAACGCCGAAAAGGTAAATATAGCTTCCGCAGCGGCTGAAAATCTCAGGAGCTTCGGAGTGGACGCGGCTGTTACGGCGCTGCCGTATGACCAATACATGGAAAGAATAAACGCGAAGAATTTTGATATTATGGTAGGCGAAATTGAAATAGGCGCGAACCTTGACCTGTCGCCGCTCATATCGTCCGGCGGCAATTACTTTTCATACAGCAATACCGATCTTGACACGCTCGCGGGTCAGATAGGAATGACGCGCGACGAGGAAGAGTTAAAGGAACTGTTTCGCCGATACGGGAATATGATAATAGAGGATATGCCGTTTACTCCGCTTTTTTTCAGAAAGGGCGACGTTCTGTCAAGCGCTAAGATAAAGACCGCGCTTACCCCGTCGGCGGCGCGGCAGTTCCGCTCGGTGGAAACATGGAGCGTGAAGTGATGACGGTTACGGTAATAGGCGCGGGAGCCGCGGGACTTATAGCAGCGGGCAGGGCGGCGGAAAAGGCGGATAAAGTAATACTGATTGAAAAGAACGATATTGTCGGCAAGAAGCTGCTGATTACGGGCAAGGGACGCTGCAATTTGACGAATGCGGCGGATATTGAGGACATGATAGCGTCATATCCGAGGAACGCCAAATTTCTCTATTCACCGTTGTATACATTTACAAATCATGATATAATTAACCTTGTTGAAAGCTATGGCGTCAGGACAAAGACGGAGCGCGGCGGACGCGTTTTCCCGGTGAGCGACAGCGCGCGCGACGTCGTGGACGCGCTGAAAAGGTACGCGCTCAAAAGCAACGTGACGTTAAAGAGAGCGGAAGTAAAATCGCTCATAATACGGGACGGCGCGGTAAAAGGAGTAAAGACCGATAAGGGCGATATTTACTCGGACAGCGTGATAGTCTGCACCGGCGGCAAGTCGTATCCGAAAACAGGCTCCACGGGAGACGGATACAAGCTCGCGGCGCGGGCGGGACATACGGTAATAGAGCCTAAAGCGTCGCTTGTGCCTATAGTGACGGAGGAAACATGGGTAAAGGAGCTTATGGGACTGTCGCTTAGGAACATACGCATAACGGCGTATGATGCCCGAGGGAAAAAGGCGTACTCGGATTTTGGGGAAATGCTTTTCACGCATTTCGGCATATCGGGTCCCGTTGTGCTGTCCATGTCGGCGCGCCTTCGGGACATCGGCAGAGAAAGGTACAGGCTTGAAATTGATTTAAAGCCCGCGCTCGACACGGAAAAGCTTACGGCGCGCGTAATGCGCGATTTTGAAAAGTATAATAAAAAGCATATTGTAAACAGCCTTGACGATCTTCTCCCAAAGGCGATTATACCCGTGGCGGTGCGCCTTGCTAAAATAGATGCGCATAAGGCGGTAAATGAGATAACGCGCGAGGAAAGAAACGCGCTCGTGAGAGTTTTGAAGCATTTCCCGCTCACGGCAAAGGATGTGCGCCCCGTCGAGGAGGCTATAGTCACCTCGGGCGGCGTGAAAGTAAGCGAAATAAATCCGTCCACAATGGAGTCCAAGCTCGTGCGCGGACTGTATTTTGCGGGCGAGGTGATAGACGTTGACGGCTGCACAGGAGGATATAATTTGCAGGCGGCGTTTTCAACTGGCTTTGTAGCAGGGGATAACGCGCCGCGCAAAGATATAAGCAGGGGAACAGATTGATGGAAAGGAGCAGGTAATTGTAATTATGGAAGTGGGCAGCAGAGAGGTTTGCAAAGCGGCGATTGAAATCGCCATGACGGATACGAGAGACGAGGAAGCGCGCCTGAAAGAGAAAAATCTTGAACGCGGTATACGCTCCGTGGCGATAGATTTCGGCAGCGACTTCCAAAGCGCGGTACCGAAGATTTTGGAGCGCGCCGTTGTGGCGGCGAAACGCGAAAACGTGATAGGAACGACTCACGCCGAGGAAGGCGCCGTTGCCGGCGCGGCTCACGAGGCGGTAGAGCAGATTATAGATAAATGCGTAGGCTTAAACCTCGGCGGCAAAATAGGCATAGCGCGCGACAATTCGCACATAAGCGTATGCGTATTCTTCGCGATAGGACTGTTAAATCTTAATGACATGGCAATCGGTATGGGTCACCGCGCGGTCTGAAATCCGCTTATGCTGCGTTAAACGGAGCTTGACGTATCAGCATACGACAGCGCCCCGTTTGACTTACCTAAGCGAATTTCCGACTCGCGCGGGCGCGGCATAAAATCCGCTCATGCTGCGTTAAACGGAGCTTGACGTATCAGCATACGACAGCGCCCCGTTTGTCTTGCCTAAGTGAATTTCCGGCTCGCACGGGCGCGGTCTGAAATACGTATAAATACATAAAAAATACAAACCAATAAACAAAAAAGGAGAAAAATACTATGGCAGTAAGAGCAATACGCGGCGCGACGACCGCGGAGGAAAACACGCGCGACGCGATACTCGGCGCGACGCTGGAGCTTATAAAAGCGATAGAGGACGCTAACGACTTAAAACGCGCCGACTCGATTTCAATAATTTTCACCGTCACAAAGGACTTAACGGCGGTATTTCCCGCCGCGGCGGCAAGAGAATTCGGACTTACGTTCGTACCGCTTCTCGACATGCAGGCGCCCGACATAGACGGCAGCCTCGAGAAGTGCATACGCATTATGATACATATCAACACCGACAAGACTAAGGAAGAGATCAACCACGTCTACCTTCGCGGCGCGAAGAAGTTAAGACCCGATTTGGCGAAATGATGGGAGGAACGAATATGAAGCATATAGCCGTAGCCGTGGACGGACCGGCGGGAGCCGGCAAAAGCTCGGTTTCAAAAGCTGTCGCGAAAGATTTGGGCTACACCTATATAGACACCGGCGCCATGTACAGATGCGTGGCGCTTTTCGCGATAGACAACGGCATTGACATACAAACCGATCGCGCCGCGCTCATAAACCGTCTTGACGAGATAAAAATCGCCCTTAAAAACGAAAACAATGCGCAGCGCGTCTACTTAAACGACAAAGACGTTTCGGAGCGTATAAGACGCGCGGACGTGTCCGTGGGCGCGTCGGACGTAGCCGTAATACCCGAGGTACGCGCAAGACTCGTTGAAATGCAGCGCGAAATGGCGAAAACGGACAACGTGATAATGGACGGACGCGACATATGCGCTTACGTACTGCCGGACGCGCAGGTAAAGATATTCCTTACCGCGTCGGTTGACGCGCGCGCGAAGCGCCGTTATGACGAAATGCGCGGGGGTGGAATCGAGTGCGATTTTGAAAAGATTAAGGCGGAGATTGAGTACCGCGACAAAAACGATTCTTCCCGCGCCGTATCGCCGCTGAAAAAGGCGGACGACGCGGTACTGCTTGACACAACGGAGCTTGACTTCGGACAAGTTACAGAAAAAATGAAGGAGCTTATAAGAAATGTTTTATAAAATAGCGTTATGGATAGTGCGCGCCGCGCTTTTGGTTGTATTTCGTATAAAAACGGTAGGCAGGGAGAACATACCTAAAGAGGGCGGCGTTATAATCGCGTATAACCACCGCAGCTATTGGGACCCCGTGATTGCGGGCATAACCTGCCCGCGCAGACTGCGCTTTATGGCAAAGGAGGAGCTGTTTAAAAATAAATTTTTCGGTTTCCTGATAAAATCACTCGGCGCGTTCCCCATATCGCGCGGACACGGCGATTTGGGAGCGATAAAAGGCTCGCTTAAAATACTCTCCGAGGGCGACGCGATGCTCATATTCCCGGAGGGCAGACGCGTGCGCGACAATTCACGCCCAAAGGCGAAGCCCGGCATGGTCGCGATAGCGCACCGCGCGAAAGCGCCCGTGATACCCGCGTCAATATCGGGCGGCTACAAGTGGATGCACAAAATAACCGTCACCTACGGCGAGCCGGTATACCTTGATTTTACCAAAAAGCTCACGCCCGAGGAAACGCAGGCGGCGTCTGACGATATTATGGCAAGGATAAGGGAAAAGCTATGATTACGGTTGCGAAAACGGCGGGATTTTGTTACGGCGTGAAACGCGCCGTGGACGGAGTTTACGCGGAAATAGAAAAGGGAAACAAAATCGCGGCGCTCGGACACCTTATCCATAACGGTCAGGTCATAGCGGAGCTTGAGAGCAAGGGCGTAAAGTCGTATGAACGCATAAGCGATATACCGAAAGACTGCGCGGTTATAATACGCGCGCACGGCGTGGGCGAAAACGTGTATGAGGAGCTTCGCGGCAGGGAGTATATCGACCTTACATGCCCGTTCGTGTCGAAGATACATAGAATTGTATCCGAGCACCGCAAAAAAGGGTATAAAATAGTAATAGTCGGCGATAAGAACCACCCCGAGGTTATGGGGATAAACGGATGGTGCGGCGGAGAAGCGCTTATAATTAACAGTACTGAGTGTGAAATTGACGCGCCGCTTCGCGAGAAAGACCTTTGTGTTGTAGCACAAACTACAATAAATAGAGAATTTTTTGGTGAAATCGTACAAAATATAAAAAAAACTTGCAAAAGTACCCTGATATTTGATACAATATGTAATGCGACGAAAGATAGGCAAAAGGAGACGGACGAACTTTCGAGGAATTCGGACATGATGCTTGTTATCGGGGGAAAGGAAAGCTCGAACACAAGAAAGCTGTACGAAATATCGAAACGCAGCTGTCCCGCAACCTATCATATCGAAACATTTGAGGATTTACCTCAAGAAAAAACATATAATAAAATAGGTATTACCGCCGGGGCGTCAACGCCGGGCAGTATTATCGAGGAGGTAGTAAAGGCTATGAGTGAAAATGTAAAAAATGAGGAGAACTTTGCGGAACTGTTTGCACAGTATGAAAGCAAGACTCTCAACAACGGGGACATTATTGACGGTACTGTCGTAGAGGTCCGCGCCAACGAAGTCATTGTTGACCTCGGAGGATTTAAGTATAACGGACAGCTTGCGGCTGATCAGCTTACCGATGACCCGTCACTTAAGCCGTCTGATGTTGTAAAAGAAGGCGATACAATCAAGGTTTACGTTGTCGGCGTAAATGATGGTGAGGGAAAAGTAGTTTTATCAAGAAAGAAATTGGTAGCTATGGAAAGCTGGAACAAAATCAAAGCGGCTTATGAAGAAGAAAAAATTTTGGAAGGCAAAATCATAAAAGCCGTGAAAGGCGGAGTTATCGCGCTGACAGATGGTTCACAGGTATTTATTCCCGCGCGTCAGGCAGCGGGCAGATTTGTGCAGGACCTTCAAAGCCTTGTGGGCGATACGGTAAAGTACAAAATTATCGAGATTGACGAGAGAAGAAAAAGAGTAATCGGTTCGGTAAGAGTGCTCATCGAGGCTGAAAGAAAAGCAAGAGAAGAAAAATTCTGGGCGGACGCGGAAGTAGGAAAGAGATACAACGGCGTTGTAAAATCCCTTACGTCTTTCGGCGCGTTCGTCGATATAGGCGGAGTGGACGGTCTTGTTCATATCAGCGAGCTGTCATGGAACAAGATTAAGCACCCGTCGGAGGTAGTTAAAGAGGGAGACGTCCTCGATGTTTATATCAAGGATATAAATCCTGAGACGAAAAAGATTTCTCTCGGCTACAAAAAGACAGAGGACGACCCGTGGGTAATCGCGCAGTCGAAGATCCATTTGGGCGACGTTATCAAGTGTAAGATAGTACGCATGATGCCGTTCGGCGCGTTCGCGGAGATTATACCGAGCGTTGACGGTCTTATCCACATCTCTCAGATTGCCGACAGAAGAATAGGCAAGCCCGAGGACGTGCTTACGATAGGCGAAGAGGTTGAGGCAAAGGTTACGGATTTGAATTGGGAGGAAAAGAAGATAAGCCTTTCGATTCGTGCGCTTATCCCCGTACCCGAAAAGACGGAGGAAGCGGAAGAAGCTCCCGCAATTCCCGAAAAGGAGGAAGCCCTTGTATACTCGACCGACCCCGATGTAGAGGTTGAGGAGGCAATAGAGATAGAGCCTGCCGAAGCGGTCGCGGAGGAAGCGCCGGCTGCGGAGGAAGCCGCGCCTGAAGAAGCTGAATCTACAGAGGAAGCTGCGGCTGAAGAAGAAGCTGCGGAGGAAGCGCCGGCTGTAGAGGAAGCTGCGGCGGCAGAGGAAGCTGCGGCTGACGAGGAAGTAAAAGAGGAAGCGGAATAATTTGGAATTGCAAAAGGCGGGGAATATCCTTTAAATTAGGTATATCCTGCCTTTTTTGATGTATATATCTCTACGGAGGAGTGAGGGAAATGACAGAGATTGAAAAATTTAAGGAAAGCGTGAAAGATAAAAACATAACAGTCCTCGGAATAGGCATATCAAATCTGCCGCTTATAAAATATCTCGCGGCGCACGGCGCGAACGTGACTGCGCGCGACAAGAGCCGGAGGAAAGATATGGCTGAAACGGCTGACGAGCTTGAAGCGCTTGGCGTAAAGCTTATTTTCGGCGACGGCTACCTTAAAGGACTGTCCGGCGACATAATCTTCAAAACGCCCGGCATAAGATATGACATACCCGAGCTTTTAAGGGCTAAGGCTGAGGGCAGCGTCGTAACGAGCGAAATGGAGGTTTTTTTTGACGTGTGTCCGTCGCACATTATAGCGGTAACGGGCAGCGACGGAAAGACGACGACCACAACGCTTATTCATAAAATGATGACAAAAGCAGGCTATAAAACATGGCTCGGCGGAAATATCGGCAACCCGCTTTTAACGGATGCCGAAAAAATGACGGCTGACGACTGGGTAATTTTGGAGCTGTCCTCATTCCAGCTGCACACAATGCGCAAGTCGCCCGAAAGAGCGGTAATAACGAATATAAGTCCGAACCACCTTGATAAGCATAAGGATTATCAGGAGTATATCGACGCGAAGAAAAATATCATGCTCTACCAAAAGAGCGGCAATATCCTCGTGGTAAACGCGGATAACGAGGTAACGGCGAAGATAGGCGGCGAGGCGCGCGGCGCGGTGAAATATTTCTCCCGCAAGGAAAAAGCCGACGTCTACCTTGACGGCGATATTATAAAACGCGGCAATGTCGCCGTTCTTAACATAAACGACATCAAAATACCCGGTATGCACAATGTTGAGAATTACATGGCTGCGATAGCCGCGGTAAGCGGACTTGTGAGCGACGATGTGATTTTTGAAACGTCAAAAACATTCGGCGGCGTGGAGCACAGAATAGAACTCGTCAGAATACTTGACGGCGTGCGCTACTATAACAGCTCAATAGACTCCAGTCCGAACAGAACAATAAACGCATTGCGCGTGTTCCCCGAGAAAGTAATACTTATCGCGGGCGGCATGGATAAGGGTATACCCTATACCGCGCTCGGACCGGCTATTGCCGAGTACGTAAAGACGCTTGTGCTTATAGGCGAAACATCGGACGTTATAGAAAAGGCGTTGAAACAAGAAATAAACAGCACGGGACGCGGGAAAAATATAGAGGTAATACGCGCTTCGACATACGAAAGCGCCGTAAACGCCGCGAGAAGCCGCGCCGTGAGCGGCGACGTGGTACTTCTTTCACCCGCAAGCACCAGCTTCGATATGTTCAAAAACTTTGAGGAACGCGGAAATGTGTTTAAGAAAATCGTGAACGAATTGAGATAGAGGGGTAAATGGAAAATCTAATCAAACAACTTAGCGATATGCGCGGCATATCGGGCTTTGAATACAGAATAACCGACGAAATAAAAAACCTTTTCGCGCCGTACTGTGACAGCGTTGTAACCGACGCGCTCGGCAGCGTAATCGCGTTTAAACGCTGCGGCAGGGAAAACGCGCCGCTGCTTATGATTGAGGCTCACTGCGACGAGATAGGTCTTATGGTTACTTCCGTGACGGACGAGGGCTATCTCACCTTTACGAGCGTAGGCGGTATCGACGAAAGAACGCTCCCCTCGTCCGAGGTGACGGTTCACGGCAGCGAGGACTTGTGGGGAGTGATCGGGATAAAGAGCGATTATCTGCTCGACGCGGGCAAGACGGTGCCGATGAAAGATATGGCGATAGACACAGGTCTTGACGCGAAAACGGTTAAGGAAAAGGTCTCCGTGGGCGACGCGGTAACTCTCGCACAGTCTGTGGGACGGCTCGGCAAGAAGCAGTTTTCCGGCAAATCGCTTGACGACAGGGCGAGCGTTGCGGCGATACTGACCGTTATGAAGAATATATCGGACGCGGAGCTTAACGTGGACGTATGCGCTGTCGCGGCGGTTCAGGAGGAGGTCGGCTGCCGCGGCGGGGAGACCGCGGCATACGGCGTAAATCCCGATATGGCGATAGCAATTGACGTGTGCCACGGCATAACGCCCGATAACAGTAAAGACGCTTTCGAGGTCGGAAGCGGCGCGGTAATTTCGGTCGGACCCAATCTGCACCCCCGCCTTACCGACGCGCTGTTTGATGCGGCTGAGCGTCACGGCATAAAGGTAAACGCGGAGGCGGAAAGCGGAGACACCGGCACGGACGCGTGGGCAATACAGACGGCGCGCTGCGGCATACCGACGGCGCTATTGTCGATACCTCTTAAATATATGCACACATCCGTTGAAACGCTAAGCGTTTCCGATGTTTGCGCGGTCGTCAGTCTGCTGACGGAATTTATCAAGGAACAAAAGGGTGAAACCAAATGGCTGAACTTCTGAAAACACTGAGCGAATTAAACGGCGTAAGCGGAAACGAAAACGCGGTGCGGGCCGCGATAATATCCGAGCTTAACGCCATAGCGGACGAGATAAGCGTTGACGCCATAGGTAATGTGACAGCCTTGAAAAAAGGCAAAGGCGGCGGTAAAAAAATCGCCGTCACCGCCAATATGGACGAAGCCGGGCTTATAATAAGCGATATAACCGATAAGGGCTATTTGAAATTTAAGACGGTAGGGGAAATCGACCCGCGCAAGCTTGTTTCCAAGACAGTCGAAATAGGCGAGGACAAAATCAAGGGCGTTATCGGAATGAAGGCGATCCATCTTCAGACGAAAGATGAGAGAAAAAGCGTTGTAAAGCCCGATAAACTTTTCATAGATATAGGCAAGAAGAGCAAAAAAGCGGTGCAAAAACTCATAAAAAAGGGTGATTACGCAGCATTTTGCACCGAATTTGAGGTGCTTAAAGGAACGATAAAGGGTAAGGCGCTCGACAGGAGCGCACCGTGTTTTTCGCTTATCCATGCGCTTTGCGGCGATTACGAGCATGACGTTTACGCGTGTTTTTTGGCTCAGCATGAGGTTGGCGCGCGCGGCGCCTCCATCCTCTCCACCCGCATAAAACCTGACTTTTTGCTTACTTTGGGGAGCGTTGACACCACGGATATGTACGGTTTAAAGGACAACCGAAACGGCTGTGTTTTAGGAGGAGGCGTTGCGGTAAACGTTACGGATAAATCGTTTATACCGGACAAAACCGCCACAGCCGCTATGATAAAGGCGGCGGAGAAAGCGGGCATAAAAACACAGGTAAAAACGCTTACGCCGTTTTCGAGCGACGGCGGCGCCATTCAGACGAGCGCGGGCGCGGTGACGACGCTCGGCGCGGCTGTTCCGTGCCGCTATTCACATTCGCCGGTATCGCTCATGTCGCTTGACGACATAGACGCCATGACCGCTTATATAAAATTATTCTTGAATAAAATCGGAGATATGATATAATGGATATTCTGAAAATATTGGAGGAAATGACACAAATAAACAGCCCGTCGGGCAATGAGGACGAAATACGCAAATATATTTTGTCAAAGATTTCCGAGTACTGCGACGAGATAGATACAGACGCTATGGGAAATATAATAGCCCATAGGACGGGCGGGGGAAAGAAAATAATGTTCGCCGCACATATGGACGAGATAGGCGTGATAGCCGCGTCGGCGGACGATAACGGTTTTATATACTTTTCCCCCGTGGGAGGACTTAATACGCGTAACCTCGTGAATTTACGAGTACGCTTTACAAACGGAACGGCGGGAGTTATAGGCGCTAAAGAGGCGGCATTTAAGGACAAGCCGTCCGTTGATAAGCTGTATATAGATATAGGCGCGAAGAATAAGACCGAGGCGGAGAAAAAAGCCACGGTAGGAGACTGCGCCGCGTTTGAAGGCGGCTTCATTAAAAGCGGCGATACCGTCATTTCAAAAGCGCTCGACAACCGCGCCGGCTGCGCCGTAATAATGAAGGCTATGAGTGAAATCAAAGAGAGTAAAAACGACTTGTACTTTGTATTCACCGTACAGGAGGAAGTCGGGCTGAGAGGCGCAAAGACCGCCGCGTTCGCAATTGAGCCTGACATAGCGGTAGCCGTTGACGTAACCGACACGGGCGACACGCCCGATGCGCCTGTTATGGCGGTGGAAATGGGAAAGGGCGCGGCGATAAAGGTAATGGACCGTTCAATCATATGCGACGCTGACGTGCGCACCAAGATGATAGAAACCGCAAAGAAGAACAAGATACCGTACCAGCTTGAGATAATGACCGACGGCGGTACCGACGCGGGCGCGATACATCTTACGCGCGCGGGAATAAAGACGGGCGGAGTATCAATACCGACGCGCTACATTCACTCGCCGTCGGAAACGGCGAGCGCGGACGACATAAAAAGCTGCGCGGAGCTTATATACAATTTAGCAATAACTGAGTGGTAGAAAATTACGCCGCGTTCGCGGCGGAGAAACGGAGAATAATAATGGCAACTTGGGGAGTACACCTGCGGGTGGCAAGAAAATTTATGGGTGACATTGACAAAAGTCATTGGAGAGAATTTATGATAGGCAGCGTAGCGCCCGACTGCGGCTACGGTGAAAAGGACAGCCCGGGCGAGTTTATACCTCCGCCGCGCGTGACGCACTGGTCGCCGAGCGGAATGAAGCGCGACTGCCGCTACAAGGACTTTTACGGCACGTACCTTACGGGGAAACGTGATGACGATTACTGGTTCTATCTCGGCTACTATGTGCATCTTATGACCGACATAATGTGGTCTGTGACAATGTATATGCCGACAAAGGTAAAGTACGCCGCGGAATATGAGAAAAATCCAGATTTCCTCCGCGTTATAAAGCAGGACTGGAACGATATAGACGTGGAATTTCTGCGCAATATCGAAGGTCACCCCGCTTACGACATAATCAGGAACGCGGGCGAGGTAAAGGATTACCTGCCGTATTACAAAAAAGGACAGCTTACGGAGCAGATTAAATTTATAGCCGATTATTACGAGCAGTATCCTCAGGTAAAAAAGCGGGACTACATATACACCAAGCCGGAGGAATTACGGAATTTTGTGGACTGCGCGTATGAACTGCTTAAAATGATTATAAAAAAAGAGAAGCTTATCTGATTTCAGATAAGCTTTCTGTATTTTGGAATGTTTTTAATGTCGTTAAAGGCAATTAAAGCGCTTGTGTACGCGCTTACGGGCGCGTTTAAATCGGATATTTTACGTCCCTTGATTACGCCTCCCTCAAATACCGCCTGCGGCGAGGAATATCCCGCGCTTTCTATGAGCGACCTTACCGTCGCTCCCACGGGTACTCTGAAATTGTCGGGAGGGAGTATGTCGTCGCCCGATACGGTAACGATTTTGTCTGTTACTCTTTTGCCGTAATTCAGCGCGTCGGATATGTTTATAAGCGTTTCCGCCGACAGTATAAGCGCATTCGTGTCCGCCCTGCCCGTGAGCGTTTTTATAAGTATATCGCCGCGGCTTTGCGGGTACCGCGCTTTAAGACAGTACAAACTTATATCGGTATTGTAACGCAAACGGTACTTGAACTCGTAATACGTTTTTTTAGTATCGTTTAGTACCGCGACAATAGCCTTTTTAATACCGACCACGCGAAGCGCCGCCCCAAGTCCGTGAAGTATTTTTTCCGCGCTGCCGTGCGCGGCGGCTTGCGGCGACGATACATAAGGATCGCTGTCGAAACAGCATACTATGACACATTCCGGCGTCTTGCCCTCGCCGAGAAGAACGTGCGCCGGCTCGGCGGTACGCGCGTCGCATATACCGCTTTCACGCATAATCCAAAGTATTTCACGCATCGTAAGCTCATTGTACGTTTTACCGGCCGGATTTAACGGAAGAGAGGTCATCAGCATATCGTTTTCCACCGCAATCATATTTTCCGTGACGGAAAGTACTTTTCCCGACACGCTTGATATTACCGGCAGCGCCGCGAAAACGTCGAGATCTGCCAATTTCTGACCGCGAAGCACCGTTTCGCCGACACTGACCGTCGGCGTGAGCAAAAGCCCGTTTTTTTGCGTAAGCGGATAAAAATGTACAGGCGACGCAATCGGCGTACGTATCACCGCCGACTCGGGAGACCCGTTATGCTTTTTGTAATTTTTCGCTCCTCGGAAAGAAATCGCCATAACATTTACTCCTTACCATTACTTTTAAAACTAATTTTAACACAAAGACAAAGAAAATGCAAATTTAAAAATATTAACGTCAAAAGTCCCGAAATCTATTGAAAAGCGGAAAAAAATAGTGTATAATAAAACGATAAGGATATGCGCGGAGGTGGAACGAAATGAAGAAAATTGCCGTAATGCCGAACAGCGGTAAGGACGTCGGACTTTTGAATACAAAGCGTCTCGTTGAATTTCTCTGCGGCAGAGCGGAGATTTTCATGGAGGACAGCTACAGCGTCCTCGGTATGGATATAAACTACGTTCCTCCTTCCGAGATATACGACAGAGCGGACTACGCTATAGTACTGGGCGGCGACGGCACAATACTGCTGCGCGCGGCTCGGTGTGCGCAGCGCAAAATCCCCGTTCTCGGAATAAACCTCGGCAAGATAGGCTTTATGACAGAGGTTGAGACGGACGACATGGAAGCGGCGCTTGAAAAATTTTTAAACGATGATTTCAAAACGGAAAAACGTATGATGCTCCGCACCGAGATAAGAAAGAATAACGAGGTACAGTTCGCTTTTCACGCCCTCAACGACGTGGTTGTATCAAAAACGACAAACGAGAACCTTATCTGTATCGAGCTGTCAACCGACGGCGAGGAAGTAAACCGATACAGAGCCGACGGACTTATAATCGCCACACCCACCGGCTCGACGGGCTACTCCGTTTCGGCGGGCGGTCCTGTGGTAGATCCGCTCATGCGCCTGATTGTCGCGACGCCCATATGCGCGCATTCGCTTGCGGTACGCAGCGCGGTACTGTCGTCGGATAAGGTTGTAAAGATAAAAATCAACGACAGCTACGGCACCGACGCGGTTATAACGGCGGACGGCGACGTGCAGGGCTATATAAAGGACGCGGATGAGGTTATTATAACCGAGTCGGAATACGATTTCGAGCTTGTAAAAATCACAAACCAATCCTTTTACGATACGCTTATAAAAAAGCTGTCATAGGCGAGGAGGTTACGTTATGAAGTATAAAAGGCAGGGACAAATTCTCAAAATTATCCAGGAGCAGAATATACGAACGCATGAGCAGCTTATAGAGGAGCTTCACAAAATCGGCTTCGATGTTACTCAAGCCACGGTTTCGAGAGATATAAAGGAACTCGGACTTGTTAAAATACCTCTGCCGGACGGCGGCAGCGTGTATTCCTCGTCGAGCGATATACCAAAAGAGCGCGACAGAAGAATAAACATGATTACCGATACGGTAAGGAGCGTCGAATACTCGATGAATAACGTTGTCATAAAGACGTATCCGGGTATGGCGTCGGCGGTAGCCGCGTCGGTGGACACGTCCATGCGCGGCGACTTCCTCGGCTCCATAGCCGGCGACGACACTCTTTTAATCATAACCGCGTCCGAGGAAAAATCGGCGCAGATAGCGGAAAAACTTCGGAAATTATTTCACTGAGGAGCGAAGTAATGTTAAATCATCTTTCTATAAAAAATGTTGCTGTAATCGACGAATTAAGCGTTGACCTGCGCGGCGGCATGAGCGTGCTTACGGGTGAAACCGGCGCGGGAAAATCAATAATAATAGACTCTATAAACATGATTTCTGGCAACAGGGCGAACAAGGAGCTTGTCCGTTACGGAGCGGATAAGGCTGTGGTACAGGCTGTATTCGACGCGCCGAAGAAAGTTCTGGATATACTTCACGAAAACGACATCGACGCGGAGGACGGACAGGTTATAATTACGCGTCATATTACAAATGACGGCAAAAGCGTTGCGCGGGTAAACGGTATGGCGGTGACGCTTAATATATTGCGCGACATTTCCGACGAGCTGATAAACATACACGGTCAGCATGACAATCAGGCGCTGCTTACGCCCGCGAAGCATACCGCTTTTTTGGACGCTTACGCGGATAACGGAAAGTACATTGACGCGTACAAAGAGACGCTGAGCGAGAAAAAAGGCATAGAAAAAAAGATAGCCGCGCTTGAAATGGACGAACAGGAAAAAATGCGCAGGATAGATTTGCTTGAATATCAGGTAAACGAGATAAAAAAAGCGTCGCTCGAAAAGGGCGAGGAGGACGCTTTAAAAGAGCAGCGTGAAATTTACGCGAACGCCGAGCTTATAACGAACAGCGCGGCGGAAGCGTACTCTAACATATACGGCGGCGAGGAGGAACAGTCGGCGTATGACGGTATAAGCGTAGCGGCGGACGCGCTCGCTAAAATAAGCGGACTTAATCCGCAGCTTAAAACCATATACGAAACATTACAAAACGTAATGTACCAGATAGAGGATACAGCTCACGAGCTTAAAGAGTTTGGCGACGGAGTGGAGTTTGACGAGCAGACGCTAAACGACATTGAGGAACGGCTTGACCTTATTTCGCGCCTAAAACGCAAGTACGGCGCAAGCATAGAGGAAATACTTGACTACTTAAAAAAAGCCGAGGACGAGCTTAACGACATAAGACTGAGCGACGAGCGGACAAACGAGTTAAAGGAACGTCTTGCAGTCGTTACGGACGAGCTTAAAAAACGCGGCAACGTACTGTCAAAGCGCCGTAAGGACGCGGCGGCGGTACTTGAAAAAAGCATAGAGGACGCACTGCATGAGCTTAATATGGAAAAGGCAAGATTTCATGTGAATATAGAAAGCGGCGCGGATTTTTACGAAAACGGACTTGACAGAACCGAGTTTCTTATAAGCGCGAACCCGGGCGAGCCGCTGAAGCCGCTCGTAAAAATAGCGTCGGGCGGCGAATTATCAAGAGTAATGCTTGCGATAAAGTCAATACTTGCCGATACCGACGGCGTTGACACGCTCATTTTCGACGAAATAGACACGGGCGTGTCGGGACAGACCGCCGTAAGTATCGCAAGAAAGCTGTCCGCGATAGGACGGAGCAAACAGGTAATATGTATCACGCACCTGCCGCAGCTCACCGCGGCGGCGGATAACCACTATTTGATACAAAAGGACACCGACGGCGATATGGCGTCCACGACGCTTACCGAGCTTGACGCGCTCGGCAGGGAAAAGGAGCTTGCGCGCATAATAGACGGCGGCGAGGTAAGCGCGCTGGCGCTTGACCACGCAAAGGAAATGCTGAAAAACGCGCGCGGGTAACGTAAATTGGGGAGACAGAAAATGGAACCTAAACAGATGAAAGAATCGTATTCCGTGCTTGCACAGGTGGTACTGCCCATGCAGGCGAACGTCGCGGGAAACGTCCACGGCGGCGAAATAATGAAACTCATGGACAACGCCGCCGGTGTTGCGGCACAGAAACACGCGAGGCTGGACTGCGTGACGGCGAGAGTGGAGGAACTTAATTTCAAGCTCCCGATACACGTCGGCGAGCTTGTGACGTGCAAGTCGCAGGTGATTTACGCCGGACGCTCGTCTATGGAGGTTTTTGTCACCGTCGAATCGGAGGATGCGATAAACGGCAGGAAACAAATCGCGCTCACCGCGTTCTTCACAATGGTATCTGTCGGCAGCGACGGCAAACCTGCGCGCGTGCCTCCTGTCGCGTACGACGAAAACAGCGCTTACGAGACGAAGCTTTACCGCGAGGGTGAAAAAAGGTATACGGCGCGCAATAAACGGAAATCCTGACGTATGTATTAATTTGATTTTACACGGCAATTGTGACAGAATAGCCGTAAAGGAGGCTTGTCATGGCGGACAACATAAAGACACTCGCGCAGAACAAAAAAGCGCGCCATGAATATTTTATACTTGAAACGCTGGAAGCGGGGATAGAACTGAGCGGCACCGAGGTTAAATCGGCGCGTCAGGGCAAGATAAACCTTACCGACGCGTACGCGTCCGTAAAGGACGGCGAGGTATTTATCAAGCAAATGAACATAAGCCCGTTTGAAAAGGGGAATATATTCAACCGCGACCCCATGCGTGACCGCAAGCTGCTTTTGCATAAACGTGAAATAATGAAGCTTGTCGGACAAATGCAGCGTGACGGTTACGCGCTCATACCGCTGTCGGTGTACCTAAAAGGCTCGCTCGTCAAAGTGGCGCTCGGCGTGGCAAAGGGTAAAAAACTCTACGATAAACGCGCCGACATGGCGAAACGCGACGCGAAGCGCAATATAGACCGCGCGTTAAAAAACAGAAACAGATACTAAAAAAACGGCTCACACACAAGCCGTTTTTTTGCGCTCATTTTCAATTTCTCCCTTTACAATTTTCCCAAAAAGTGATACAATACACAATGTCACATATTTCTTTAATATTTCCAATAATAGTGCTTACGCTATGAAAAAGGCGTAGGTAACTTTGGCAACTATTTTTTACCACTATTGTTGGATTTATTGAGGAGAAATGTGTGACAACATTTAATGTCAAAGACCGCGTTTTTTAGTGCGTGGCTTTGCGTTAAGTGAGGTCACGCATTTTTATTTGCGCAAAATCCTCAAAAAAACAAAATGAAAGGACGGTTCTACACAATGAAAAGAAGAATCAAAAAAATCTTATCGCTTGCAATAGCGGCGATAACGGCAACGGCGCCGGCAACGGCGCAAGCCGCGCAGTTTACCGACATCGGTCCCGACCATTGGGCGTATAACAGCGTTACAAAAATGGCGGAGCGCGGCGTGTTCTCCGGCTACGAGGACGGCACGTTCCGCCCCGGTCAGGCAATGACGCATGAAGAATTTGTCAAGACAATTGTTGAGTACGTCGCTCCGGGCAGCGTAACACCTAAGGGCGCGGATTACCGGCAAGTCGCGACGGACGATCCGACAAATCCGCAGTATTGGACAAATCACTGGGCGTCATGGGCACAGCCGTACCTTGATAAGGCGCTTGAACTCGGTCTTATCGGCGATGGCAGCGATGCAAGCAACAAAAAAATCGCAACGCTCCTCGACGACTACGATGAAATTATCAATGGTACAACTGATACAAATACAATAGCTCTTGAAATTGATCTTGATGACACAGATAATATTGCACCTAATACGTTTATCACACGTGAAGAGGCAGCAAGACTTATCACAAGAGCACTGTATTTAACACATGACAATAATCATTTGTATGATAATATAGATGATACACCTTATGTATGTGTTGGCAACCCTTATACTATGGGATATAAATATGCAGGTTACACTGTTGGGCGTATTTGTA
>CANQQW010000009.1 GCA_947626075.1 uncultured Clostridia bacterium | reverse complement strand
GGCGCCTTGCTACGGCGTTTGTTCGCAAGCGAACACGCCTACAACACGCTTCGCGTGTTGTTCACCTCGACGTCCCGCCCCTTAGCCTCCCTTGTCAAAGGGAGGGGGACCGGCGTAGCCGGTGGAGGGATTCCTCTCTCATTCCTCGCGCCCCCTCGCCGCCCCCAAAATTTTTTTAATTTTTTTTCAAAAAGGTATGGCGTACTCGTAATAGTTATGATATAATTATAAGATAAAATGACTATTAATGTGCATATTTGTATGCTTTGGAAAGGTGATATGACGGTTATGAAAGAAATATTAAATATTTTAGATAAGGAAAAAAACAGCGTTTCACGCGCTAAAATCGCGCAAATGCTCGGCGCGGACGAAAAAGAAGTCGCCGAAAGCATCAAAAAACTCGAAAAAGAGAACGTAATCGTCGGTTATAAGACCATTATAAACTGGGATAAAACAGACCGCGACGTTGTAACGGCGCTCATAGAACTTCGTATAACGCCCCAGCGCGGAGAAGGCTTTGACAAGGTAGCCGAAAGGATTTACAAGTACCCGCAGGTCAAGTCGCTTTACCTCATGTCGGGGGCGTACGACCTCGCCGTTACGATTGAGGGCAAGAGCATGAAAGAGGTAGCGCTGTTCGTGGCGCAGAAGCTCGCCCCTATGGACTCTATAATATCAACGGCGACGCACTTCGTGCTGAAAAAATACAAGGAGGAAGGAATTGTATTCGAGGACGACGAAAAGGATACAAGACAGGTGATTACGTTATGATAGATTACAGTAAAATCGTTTCTCCCGTCGTGTCGGCGCTGCCGCCGTCGGGGATAAGAAAGTTTTTTGATATAGCGGCTGAAATGAAAGACGCGATTTCCCTGGGTGTGGGAGAACCCGACTTCACCACGCCGTGGTCTATACGCGAAGCGGGTATTTACTCGCTCGAAAAGGGACAGACGCACTACACCGCCAATTCCGGTCTCATGGAACTGCGCGAGGCGATATGTAATTACAATGAAAGAAAATTCGGCGTAAAGTACGACCCAAAAACCGAAGTGCTTGTGACGGTGGGCGGCAGCGAGGCGATCGACCTCATGATACGTACGCTTGTAAACCCCGGCGACGAGGTGCTTATACCCGAGCCGTGCTTCGTATGCTACAAGCCGCTTACAATCATGGCGGGCGGCGTACCCGTACCGATTGAAACAAAGGAGGAGGACGAGTTCCGTCTTTTACCGTCGCAGCTTAAGGAAAAAATCACGGACAAGACGAAGCTTTTAATACTTCCGTACCCCAACAATCCGACCGGCGGAGTAATGTCGGGCAAGGATTTGGAGGCGATAGCCGAAGTGCTTCGCGGTACTGATATAATGGTACTGTCGGACGAGATTTACGGCGAGCTTCGCTACAGCGAGGAAGGGCATATTCCGTTCTCAAAATTAGACGGTATGCGCGAGAGAACAGTTGTTGTAAACGGTTTTTCAAAGGCGTTCGCGATGACGGGCTGGCGGCTTGGCTACGCGCTGGGTCCCGCGGAACTGATAAGCCTTATGCGTAAAATCCACCAGTACGGCATAATGTCCGCGCCGACAACGGCGCAGTACGCGGCAATCGAGGCGCTTCAAAGCTGCGATAACGACGTTGAGGAAATGCGCCGCGAGTACAACTACCGCCGCCGTTATATCGTGGACGGCTTCCGCGCGATGGGACTAAGCTGCTTCGAGCCTTTGGGCGCGTTCTACGTGTTCCCATGCATTAAATCAACGGGCATGACGTCGGAAGAATTTTGTGGGAAGCTTTTGGAGGAGGAACACGTCGCGGTAGTACCGGGCAACGCCTTTGGCGAAAGCGGCGAGGGCTTTATACGCTGCTCGTATGCGTATTCGATAGAAAATATACAGGAAGCTTTAAAAAGGATAGAGCGTTTTGTCACAAGACACAGAGGGGAGTAAAATATGGATACAAAATATATATTCGTAACCGGCGGAGTTGTGTCGGGTCTCGGAAAAGGTATAACGGCGGCGTCGCTCGGCAGACTGCTTAAAGCGAGAGGTTACAAGGTGACTATGCAAAAGTTCGACCCGTACATAAACATGGATCCGGGTACGATGAGTCCATACCAGCATGGGGAGGTTTTTGTTACCGACGACGGAGCCGAAACGGACCTTGACCTCGGTCATTACGAGAGATTTATCGATGAGAACCTGAGTGTAAACTCGAACGTGACAACAGGTAAAATATACTGGAACGTAATTTCCAAGGAACGCCGCGGCGATTACGAGGGCAGAACGGTACAGGTAATTCCGCACATAACAAACGAAATCAAGTCGAGAGTTTACCGTGTGGCAAACACACAGAAAACCGATATAGTCATAACCGAAATAGGCGGAACGGTCGGAGATATTGAGTCAACGCCGTTTTTGGAGTCTATAAGACAGGTGGCGAACGAGGTCGGCAAGGAAAATTGTATGTACATACATCTTACGCTCGTGCCGTATATCTCAACGTCGGGTGAGCAGAAAACGAAGCCGACACAGCACAGCGTAAAGGAGCTTTTAAGTCTCGGTATTCAGCCGGACGTGCTTGTACTGCGTACCGAAAAGCCGCTTGAGGAAGGACTTGCGGACAAAATTGCGCTGTTCTGCAACGTATCTCCCGACTGCGTAATAGAGAACCTTGACCTTGACACGCTTTACGAGGTACCGCTCGCGCTTGAGAAAGAAGGACTTGCGAAAGTGGTATGCAAGCGCCTCGGACTTGAGGACAGAACTCCCGACTTAAAGGATTGGACGGAGATGGTAAACGTCGTAAAAGACCTTATGGCTGGCGGCAAGGACGAGGTGACAATATCGCTTGTCGGCAAATACGTGTCGCTGCACGACGCATATATAAGCATTGTCGAGTCGTTAAAGCACGGCGGAATACAGAATTACGCCAACGTAAATATAAACTGGGTAGACAGTGAAGAAGTAACGGCGGACAACGCCGATAAAATACTTAAAAACTCGGACGGCATACTTGTGCCGGGCGGCTTCGGCGACAGAGGCATAGAGGGTAAAATTATTGCGGCGCGTTACGCGCGTGAGAATAAAATACCGTATTTCGGCATATGTCTCGGTATGCAGATAGCCGTTATCGAGTACGCGAGAAACGTTTTGGGCTACAAAGACGCTCATTCGTCGGAGCTTGACCCCGACACGACGCATCCCGTAATCGACCTTATGCCGGAGCAGAAAGATGTTGAGGATTTGGGCGGCACTATGCGTCTCGGCGTATACCCGTGCAAGCTTACTTCGGGTACACTGTCACAGAGTATTTACGGCAGCGACCTCATATACGAGCGTCACCGTCACCGCTATGAGTTCAATAACTTCTACAGAAATGAAATAATGGCAAACGGTATGGTTATCGCGGGACAGTCCCCTAACGAAAAGCTTGTCGAAATGGTGGAAATACCCGACCACCCGTGGTACATAGGCGTACAGTTCCACCCCGAGTTTAAATCGCGTCCCAACCGTTCGCACCCGCTTTTCGCATCGTTTATAAAAGCGGCGCTGGACAAGAAAAAGGCGGATAAATAATAATTTATTGTTTAAATAAATTTAACCGATTAAGAGAGGAGGATTATCTTGAAACAATACATGAAATACATAAAATCACATATCCTATGTTTTATATTCGGACCGCTCCTGATGCTTACGGAGGTAGCGGGAGAGATCGTGCTGCCGACGATTATGGCGACAATGATAGACGACGGTATTGCAAACGGCGACATTGCTTACGTAATATCGCGTATGGCAATAATGTTCGGCTGTATATGCGTCATGATAATAGGCGGCTTGGGCGGACATTACCTGTCCGTTAAGGCGGCTGTATCATTCAGCGCCGACATACGCAAGGACGTATTCAAAAAAGTTCAGGACTTTTCCTTCAAAAATATAGACACTTTTTCAACCGGCTCTCTCGTAACGCGTCTTACGAACGACATAACGCAAATACAGAATATAACGCGTATGTTCCTTATCATGGCTATGCGTTCACCGGGAATGCTCATAGGCGGTATCATTATGGCGCTGAGACTTAACACAAGCCTTGCCGCGATACTTATTATCGTTATTCCGCTTTTGGGCGCCGCCATAGGCACGCTTATGTATACCGCATACCCGAGATTTAACACGGTACAGCGCAAGCTGGACGGTCTGAACTCGGGCATACAGGAAAACATCACCAACGTGAGGGTAATAAAATCCTTTGTCCGTGAAAAATTTGAGATTAACAAATTCCGCGCGGCGAACGCGGACTTGAAAGACGCGACGCTTAACGCGATGAAGATAGTAATATGCACGATGCCGGTCATGACGCTCGCAATGAACATAACCATGATTGTGACCGTATGGAACGGCGGAAATCTCGTAGTGGGCGGCGGTATGGAGGTCGGAGACCTCACGGCGTTCACAACGTACATAGTACAGATACTCATGTCGCTGATGATGGTATCGATGCTGTTTCTGCAAAGCTCCAGAGCGGCAGCGTCATCAAAGCGTATTAAAGAGGTGCTTAACACCGTTGTTGACCTTACGGACGACAACGCTGCGAGAAAAGACCTCACGGTTGAGAGAGGCGAGGTTGAGTTTAGGAACGTATGCTTCAAGTACTACGAGAGCCGCAAAGACAACATACTCAACAATATAAGCTTCAAAATAAACCCGGGCGAGACGATAGGCATAATCGGCGCTACCGGCTCGGGCAAGACGTCGCTTGTGCAGCTCATACCGCGTCTGTACGACGTGACGGCGGGTGAGGTGCTTGTCGACGGAGTGAACGTAAAGGATTACAGTATACGTCATCTGCGCGACGGCGTGGGCATGGTACTGCAAAAGAACGTGCTTTTCTCGGGGACTATCGAGGATAACCTCCGCTGGGGCGACGCGGACGCGTCGCGCGAGGAAATAGAGCAGGCGGCGGATAACGCTCAGGCTGACGGATTTGTAAAATCGTTTACCGACGGCTACAACACGGAGCTGGGTCAAGGCGGAGTAAACGTGTCGGGTGGTCAGAAGCAAAGACTTTGTATCGCTCGCGCGCTTCTCAAAAAGCCGAAAATACTCATACTCGACGACAGCACAAGCGCGGTGGACACCGCGACCGAGGCGAAGATAAGACACGCCTTCGCCACCACTTTAAAAGACACAACCAAAATAATAATCGCTCAAAGAATTTCGTCCATATCGGACGCGGACAAAATCCTTGTCCTGAGCGAGGGCAGCGTAACGGGATTCGGCACTCATGACGAGCTTATGCAGACCAACGAGGAGTACCGCGACATTTACCGTTCGCAGGTTGACGAGGAGGTGACCGCGTAATGCCTCCGATGAATTCACGACGGGCTGACACACGGAAGCCCAAGAACACAAAAGCGACAATTAAACGCCTTATGTCTTATCTGAACGAGGATAAGCTCAGAATAGGAATAGCGTTCGTATGCGTACTGGTAAGCGCGGCGTCGAACCTCGCCGGCTCGTATATGCTGCGCCCCATTATAAATAACCTCGTCGCCGACGTGAGCGCGGCGGAAAGAATTTCGGTGCTTGTCGTAAACCTTGTAAAAATGGCGAGTATATACGCGGCGGGCGTTTTGGCGTCATTCCTACAGGCAAGAATTATGATAGGCGTATCGCAGAGAGCGCTCTTAAAGATTCGCGGCGACCTGTTTGAAAAGCTTCAAAAGCTCCCCGTGCGCTTTTTCGATACCAACAATACGGGCGACATAATGAGCCGCTTCACGAACGACGTCGATACTATAGGCGAAATGCTTAACTCCACGCTTGTACAGATATTTCAGGGCGTGGTAAGCCTTATCGGTACACTTGCGCTGATGTTCTACACCAACTTTTGGCTGAGTATAGTGACGATTGTTATCGCGCCGATAATGGCAAAGATAGGCACGACGATAGCTTCGAGGTCAAGAAAGAAATTTGTAAATCAACAGATTGAGCTCGGCAGGGTCAACGCTTACATAGAGGAAATAGTAACGGGACAAAAGGTCGTAAAGGTTTTCTGTCACGAGCAGAAAGTTATGGACGACTTTGACGGTCTTAACAATACCTTGCGCGAAACGCAGATAAAGGCGCAGTTCGCGGGCGGCATGATGGGTCCGAGCATGAACGCGATGAGCCAGGTAAACTACACGCTTACCGCGGGCGTAGGCTCGATACTTGTAATACTGAGCAGACTTGGACGAATAGGCTCGCTCAGCGCGCTTGATATAGGCGGTCTTACGGTATTCGTAAACTTTTCGCGTCAGTTCTCGCGCCCCATTAACGAGCTTGCTCAGCAGCTTACGGTCGTAATGTCCGCGCTTGCGGGTGCGGAACGTGTATTTGACGTTATGGACAGAGAACCCGAAAGCGAAAAGGGCGATATTGTCCTTAGCAACATAAAAGGCGACGTTATCGTTGATGACGTGACTTTCGGATATAACCCCGACAAGACGATACTCAAAAACGTCTCGATATACGCGCATCCCGGTCAGAAGATAGCGCTTGTTGGATCTACAGGCGCGGGTAAAACCACGATAACAAATCTTATAACAAGATTTTACGATATAAATTCGGGCAAAATAACAATAGACGGACATGATATTTACGACATAGACCGCAGCAGTCTTAGAGAAAATATCGCCGTGGTACTGCAAGACACGCACCTGTTTACCGGCACGGTTATGGATAATATACGCTATGGCAGACTTGACGCGACCGACGCGGAGGTGCGCCAGGCGGCGCTCACCTCAAACGCGCACAGCTTCATACGCCATCTTCCCGACGGCTACGACACCGTGCTCGAAGGCGACGGCTCCAACCTGTCGCAGGGTCAGAGACAGCTTCTAAATATCGCGCGCGCGGCGCTGTCGAAAGCGCCGATACTCGTTCTCGACGAGGCGACAAGCTCTGTCGATACGCGCACGGAGCGCGATATCAATAAAGGTATGGACACTCTTATGGAGAACAGAACGACCTTTGTTATAGCTCACCGGCTTTCGACTATCAGAAACGCGGACGCGATAATGGTACTGGAAAACGGCGAGATTATAGAACGCGGCTCACATGAGGAGCTTATGAAGCTTAAAGGACGGTATTACGAGCTTTATACAGGTCTTAAAGAGCTTGACTAACGAATTTTAAGAAAGGAATGGTTAATCAATATGAAGGTATACCAGCTAATCTATACCTCTGTGACCCACAGCCTGTCCGACCCGGAAATAGGACTTTCAAACCGATCGGGACTGCGCGTGTTTTCCTGCACGCAGGGGCTTACCAAACAGAATATTGATGAAATTATACGCTTCGCCACATATCGTCTGCCCAAGAACAGCGATATAGAATACAGCGATAAGCCGTGCGACCCGTCCGTGCCGGAGCTGTTCCCGAAAATTTTCAGGACGCTCACACTGTCGGACGGCAGATACGCCGCAATGCAGGTTTCCTACGCCGGCTATGATTTTGACGGTCAGCCGGGGAACGTGTTCGCGCACGCGTTTGTGTTTGACGATGTGGACGACGATTTCATGCCCGAACGGTATATAAATCATCCGCTTTACCGCACTCACCTCAGCGAGAAAGATCTCGCGGGACAGATAGTGCATTACTTGAAGCCGCTTGATTCCATAGAACCGACGGAGGGACTTGAGGATAAGGTCATAGACTTTATCTCGTCGCATAAATATGAGCTTACGTATATGCTCGATAAGGCGATGCTGCTTCTGACCTCGGGCGATATAAAGAATATATGTATCGCTACGAACGACATGGAGCTTACGCAGATGTACCTTTTGTCTCTCAAATGGCTGCTTCCGCGCGGCGCGGCGCAGAATACGGGCATATCGACGTATAACGTATACCTTCCATCCGATAAACAGAAACAGATTATTTTCCACGGCACGGTAAAGGGAAGAAACAATATAACGAAACAAGCGGTGGAAACGCGTCCCAACTGTATTTATATAGACGTGGAAAACACCAAATTCCCGCATGACGCCGTATCGCTCCTGATGCGTTTTGACGTAAAGGATTTGCGCGCAATTTACGCGAAGTACAAATTCACCTCCGCGTCTCAGCTTCTCGACTGGGAGGCGACTTGCGAGAACACCACAAAGAGCGGTATCGCCGGCAAGCTGATACGTCTTAAAAAATCGGCGGGCAGCGAAGCGTTTAAAACTCGTGTGCTGGAGATATATCCCGCGATAAACGACCTGAATATGGCGGGAGTTAAATACGAGCTGTCAAAGATAATGTTCGATAATCTCGAGCTGTTTGAAAACGAGAAAAAGAGCGTGACCGAGATTTATATCGGTCAGTGCCTTGAAAAAATGTGCGCGGGCGAGACGATTGAAATAATCAAACCGCAGAGCGGCGACGCGGCGAAAGAGCAGGCGCAGACCGTGTGCGAAAACCTTAACGGATACATGGAAACCATCCGCGCGTCATACGACAATATAACCGATAAGAACAAAATATCGCTGCTCGTATTCTTGGGCAGTATAAAGCACGCGTCGGGTATGGACACGTGGAAAGAGCTTTTCGGCAATGCCGAGGACTTGAAGCTGTTTGTGAAAATGGCGTCTCAGATAGTCATAACAGGCAGCGGACTTTCGGCGTTTACGCCGGTTGAAGGCTGGGAAACGGGCGACCTCGCGGAGCTTGTGGCTTATTTCGACGCTTCAACGCGCGACGTGTTCCTGAAAAAAAGCTGCTTAAAATATATTTATAACAACAAAGACGAATCATGGGACAAGTACGGCGTATCCATGACAAAGCATACGAAAACGCGCAGCCGTCAGGAACAGGACATTAATAAAATCAAACGTATGCTTAACAGAGTAGGCTACATTCCGTATCAGCGAGGGAAGTACACCGACATAAAAGGCGAGGTTATGGACGATATACGCAACAGTAATTCGCCGCTTCTCATATCAAGGCTCCTGTACGCGGTATACCGCTGGCAGGGAACATACGGGAACCAGATTGAGGCTGAAAAAACAGCTAAAACCGTCAGGGAGCTGATTTTGGAAATGCGTAAGACGCAGACCTCATGCTATAATTTCATGATTTCAAAGCTTGCGCTTGAAATCATAGAGTCGCCGGGTCATTACCATGAAATCATGGTAAATACCGAGACCGTTCCGCCGAGCTTTTGGAACTGGTTCTTGATAGGCTATAATAAGTGTAAAAGGGATGACGACAAACTGCTTGCGTACACGCGCGTGTACAACGCGAGCAAGGCGAGAATGTCAAGAATACCCGCAAAGAAAAAAATGCGTGAAACATTTCAAGATGTAGTTGAATAGGAGAGATAAAGATGAATTTTAAGAAAAAATTAGCAGCGCTCATAGCAGCGGGACTTATGATATTTGCGGCTTCGCCGCTTGTGCTGGCTGTAACGCCGGAGCCTGCCGACAACCTTGTGCAGCAGGATACCCAACAGACGGACATGCAGCAGACGGATATGCAGCAAACGGCGCAGGATCAAACCGCGTCCATACCCGCGGCGGCGGGAACCGCCTCTACAGCCGAGGTTACCGACAGCAAGTACCTCACAAAGGGCGTCGCGGCGTTTTGGTTCATTTTTATCACCGTCGTTAATACCGTGCTCAGCTTTTGGATAGGAAACAGATTTTACCGTCTTTCAAAAAAGGACAACCATATTTCGGCGGAAATCAGAGCGTTGCGTAAGGACGTGGAGGAAAAGTTTGTGTCAAGCGTGGGCGGCTTTGCCGAACAGGAGGTCGACATCAACAATATGAACGAATCTATGGCTTTGGACGACGACGGTATTACGCTCCCTGAAAAACAGCCGCTTTTAAGAGAAGTGAGCGCCGAGGAAGAAGAACGTTTCAGACGCTGGGAGGAAGCGCAGTCGAAGCCGAGGAACGAGCGCGCCAAAGTAAAGTCGGCGGTCAAGGAGGAGCTTGAGGAAGAGCTTGACGACGTAAAGAAAATAAACAGAAAAAATTACCGCCCCAATCGCGACGCCGATTCGAGTGTTTTCGACGAGGAGGAGCCGGAAGAAAATCTTGAGGAAACGCGCGCGATTAAGCTCAGAAGCGACAACGCGGTAAAGACAAAGGCAAAGGAAATTTTAGGCGATATGTTTCCCTTTAAGGAGGACTAATCGGAAAGGGCTGTCGTAAGACAGCCCTTTTACGAAAAAGGAGGAAATAACCGTATGGAACAGATAAGCATGCTTGACGACAGAGAACACGGCGCGCCGCTCGCGAGCCGTCTGCGTCCCGAGACGCTTGACGAGTACGTGGGACAAAAGCATCTTGTCGGCAAGGGTAAAATACTCCGTCAGATGATTGAGAGCGACAATATTTCCTCTATGATATTTTGGGGACCGCCGGGCGTGGGCAAGACTACGCTCGCGCGCATAATAGCAAAGCAAACAAAAGCGGATTTCGTCGAGGTGAGCGCGACGTCGAGCGGCGTCAAGGAACTTAAGGACATTATGAACCGCGCCGAACACGCGCGCCAAATGGGTATACGCACGCTATTGTTTACGGACGAAATACACCGCTTCAACAAGGCGCAGCAGGACGCGTTTCTGCCCTACGTCGAAAAGGGCAGTATAATACTCGTCGGCGCGACGACGGAAAACCCGTCGTTTGAACTTAACTCGGCGCTTTTGTCACGCTGCAAGGTATTTATACTTAAGGCGCTCGAGGAGGACGACCTAAAGGAAATGCTTGAACGCGCCGTAAACAGCGAGAAAGGCTTCGCTTCCATGAATGTTCATATAAGCGGCGAGCAGCTTTCGCTTATCGCGCGGTTCGCGAACGGCGACGCGCGCACGGCGCTAAACACGCTTGAAATGGCTGTTTTTAACGGCAGGATAACCGAGGACGGCGGACTTGACATTGACGATGAGACATTGGCGCAATGTATGAACCGACGCTCGCTTCTTTACGACAAGACCGGAGAGGAGCATTACAACATCATTTCCGCGCTGCATAAATCCATGCGCAACAGCGACCCCGACGCGGCGATATACTGGATGGAGCGCATGCTTTACGGCGGCGAGGACCCGCTTTATATCGCCCGCCGTCTGGTACGCTTCGCGAGCGAGGACGTGGGACTTGCCGACAGCAACGCGCTTCTGATTGCCATCGCGGCGTATCAGGCGTGTCACTTTATCGGTATGCCGGAGTGCAGCGTAAATTTGGCGCACGCGGTTGTGTATTTGTCTATGGCGCCGAAGTCGAACGCTTTGGAGGTCGCGGACATAGAGACTAAGCGCGACATAAACAACGCGCCCGCCGAGCCTGTACCGATGCAGATACGCAACGCGCCGACAAGGCTTATGAAAGAAGCGGGCTACGGCAAAGGCTACGTTTACGCGCACGATACCGAGGAAAAAATGGCAAAGATGAACTGCCTGCCCGACTCGCTTATACACAGACGGTATTACAGACCTGCCGGTCAAGGTAAAGAAAAGGCGATTAAAGAGCGTCTTGAAAAAATACTTGAATGGAAAAAATCATAACGGGAGAAATTAACAATGAATGTGGACATAAGGGAATTTACGGATAACGACGTTGACGCGGCTACGGCTGTCTGGAACGAGGTGGTAAAGGACGGTCAGGCGTTCCCGCAGGAGGAAACGCTTGACCGCGCATCCGGCGCGGAATTTTTTAAGTCGCAGTCGTTTACGGGCGTCGCTTGCGGCGCGGACACGGGTGAAATACTGGGACTGTATATTCTTCACCCGAACAACGTCGGCAGGTGCGGACACATATGCAACGCGAGCTACGCGGTGCGTTCCGATATGCGCGGACGGCATATAGGAGAAATGCTTGTGACGCACTGCATGAAGAAGGCTAAGGAAATCGGATTTGGTATTTTGCAGTTCAACGCGGTTGTAAGGACTAACGAAAGCGCGCTCGCGCTTTATAAAAAACTCGGCTTTACTCAGCTCGGCGTTATCCCGCGCGGCTTTCGCGTAAAGGACGGACACTATGAGGACATTATACCGCATTATATCGAACTGAATTAAACAGGAAAGGATTATTATGGACAGTCTTACACCTATCCGCGGTAAGGTATGTATGGTTACGGGCGGCGGCGGATCGATCGGCAGCGAGCTTGTAAGGCAGCTCGATAAAAGCGGCGCGGAGAAAATCATAATAGTCGATATATACGAAAACGGCGCGTACTATGTCCGAAACGAAACAGAGCGCGCCGAGGTTGAAATAGCTTCGGTACGTGATTACGCGAAAATGGACTACATTATGTCCGCGTACAGACCGAGCATTGTTTTTCACGCGGCGGCGCACAAGCATGTGCCGTTTATGGAGCGAAATCCCGAGGAAGCCGTTAAAAATAATATCCGCGGCACGGAGATAATGGCTGAGCTTAGTGAAAAGTACGGTGCGGACAGCTTTGTTTTCATATCGACCGACAAGGCGGTGGAGCCTGTGAGCGTAATGGGCGCGAGCAAGCGCGTAAGCGAGATGATGCTTTATGACAGAGCGCTGCGCTCGAAGCATACCGCTTTTATAACGGTACGTTTCGGTAACGTAATCGGCTCGGAGGGCTCTGTTATCCCGCTGTTTAAAAAGCAGATAGAGCGCGGCGAAGTGACCGTTACCGACCGCGCCGCGTCACGGTATTTTATGACTGTACCGCAGGCTGTAAGCCTTGTTATGCTGTCGCTTACCGCCGCAAAGAACGGAGATGTCGCCGTGTTCGACATGGGCGAAAGCAAAAACATTCTCTCGATTGCGGAGGAACTTTGCCGCAAGGCGGGCAAGGAGCCTTACAAGGACGTTAAAATTAAATTTATCGGTCTGCGCAAAGGGGACAAGCTTAGCGAGAAACTGTTCTATGACTTTGAAAATCCCGAAAGAACCGACCATGATAAGATTATGCGCGTTGCGGGAAGCAGTGTAAAGAATCTTGACGCGGCGGTTGGAATGCTTTACGAAATGGCGCGCGTAAACGACAGAGAGGGCATAGTAAAGCTGATATTTGAAATAACAAAACAAAACACGCGCCTTTGGAGGAATTAATGGATATACATGAAATTATGCAGACGGCGGGACAGTACGCCTACATCGCGCTGACAGCGGCATGGGAGGGCATACAGAACGCGTGGACTGCGCTGAGCGATTGGCTTTGCGCCCTGCCTCTGCCGACGTCGATTAAACTGTTTGGCAACGACACGGTGAATAAGTACCTTTTTTTAGGCATAGTGGCGTTTTTGCTTATTATGAATATATGGGCATTTTACCTTTTCGGACACGATAAGTCGAGCGCGAAGCGCCGCGACAGGCGCATCAGCGAGAAAAAACTGTTTCGCGTATGCTTTTGGGGCGGCGCGATAGGCGGACTTATCGGTATGAACGCGTTCCGCCATAAGACGCTCAAAAAAAAGTTTTCCGTGGGAGTACCGATATTGTTCGTGCTTCAGCTTATCGCGGACAGCTTTGTGCTGGGATTTTTAGGCTTTTGGACTTTCTTCTGATATGATTTAACAAACCTCATAGCCGCGGGCGCGAAGCGCGCTTACGGCGCGGTCAAAGCTTTCGGTTTTGGTAAAAATGTAGTCGGTATTGTACGTCGAAACGGCGAAAATACCGATTTTATTTTTCGCTAAAATATCGGCTATATCCGCCAAAATACCAATCAACGAAAAATCCAAAACGCCGCATATGCGGAAAGCGCGCCAACCGTAATCGGCATTAGCCGTGTTTTCGGGAACGCGCTCAATCGGACATACAAGCGACTTTTCCTCGTCGGTGTTCGCCGCAAAAACCAAGCCGTTCTCAAAATCCGTTTCGGAAAAGTCCAAAACCTTGCAAACGGCAAACTCGCCGTCAATTATATGTATATTCATTTCAATCTACTCCACTTTTATTTTAAATACTACAGGCATATCGTTTTCAATCGTTTTTGTTTTAACCGTCAGACCGTTCTCGTCACGCGTCCATTCGGGCGGCTTATCGTATCCAAGAACCTCGACCGATTTTATAATACCGTGAAAATTCGGCTTTCTCGACGCGTCCGCTTCTGCGAGCGACTTTATGCAGACGCTGTTTTTGCCGCGCATATTAAGGCACACAGCGTAAAGATAACCGCCGTTTACCGTAAAGCGAATATCCTCGGACGTGTACGCCTTCGCCTCGCTGTCGGCAAACTGTCCCTCCTCTATCACGGTCGGACCCTCCGCGCTTTTGCGCCACAGGCGCGACGAGTAAATCGCTTCGCCGTTTACTTTAAGCCACTTTCCTATTTCAAGCAGAATATTTTTATCCTCGTCGGGAATCGTGCCGTCGGCGCGGGGACCGATATTTAAAAGCATACGCCCGTTTTTACTCACAATATCTACCAAATCGCGCACTATCTGCGCCGCGCTTTTGTAATTATTCCCCTCCGTATAGCACCACGAATTTTTGGCGACGGCCGTATCTGTCTGCCAAATGTACGGCTTCGCGTCCGCGAACTGACCGCGCTCCACGTCGGGAACCGCCGCGCCGAACATAAACGCGTCGTGCTTGTACGTTATCACCGCGCCCGTACCCCATTCGTCGGCGCGGTTGTAGTAGTACGCGGCAAATTTTTTGAGGTACGGCTTTACCGCGCTGTGCTGGATCCACCAGTCGAAATACACGATTTTCGGGCGGTACTTGTCCACTATCTCACAGCAGCGGCAGAGCCAGTCGTTTAAAAATTCCTCGGTCGGGGTCGGAACGGAGAACAGGTCGTGGTGATCCGCCTCGCTCATCGCCGGCCAGTAGAAATCGCCGCGCTTTAACGGCTCTTTTATGTCCGAGTCAAACTCCTTGCCGTGACCCATAAAGAACCAGTGCTCGACGCGGTGACTTGACGCGCCGCTTATAAGTCCCGCCTTTTCACATTCGCTCGTAAGCTCGCCCAGAACGTCGCGGCACGGACCCATTTTCGCCGCGTTCCAGTCTGACAGCTCGCTCTCGTACATCTGGAACCCGTCATGATGCTCCGCGACGGGAACGACGTACTGTGCGCCCGCGCGCTTGAACAAGCTAACCCATTCCGACGGGTCAAATTTTTCCGCCTTAAACATCGGTATAAAATCCTTGTAGCCGAAATCCCTGTGCGCGCCGTAGGTCTTTATGTGATGCTCGTACTCCCTGCTCCCCTGTATGTACATGTTGCGCGAGTACCACTCGCTGCCGAACGCCGGCACGGAGTACACTCCCCAGTGGATGAATATGCCGAATTTCGCGTCCTCGTACCACCTCGGCACGCGGTAAAGAGAAAGCGATTTCCACGTGTCCTTATAGCGCCCGTTTGCGATTACGGAATTGATTTTTTTAAGATATTCGTTCACGTTTTTCCCCTCCGTAGGTTACTTAATTTATAATCAGTGTACCATATTGACGGTTTAATATCAATATTTTTCGTTTAACCGTGAGATAACAACGTATATTTTCTGACTTTTTTAAAAAAAGTATGGAAATTTTGCGCCGAATATGTTAGAATATATATGTATTTTGAAAGATATATTTGAAAGGAGGACGCTGCGGTGGAGTTAAAGGACATTTTATCATCCGAGGATAAGCTGCGGATAATACAGGAGCTTGTTCCGGGCAAGCAGATTACGCTTTCGCACGTTATTGCCAGCCCCGACCCGATACTTTATACAAAGCTCGGTTTAAATCCCGAAATAGACTTCGGACACAGCGCGATTGGCATACTCACCATGAGCCCCGCCGAAACCGCGATTATAGCGGCGGACATCGCGACAAAGACCTCCAATGTGGACTTGAGCTTTGTGGACCGTTTCAGCGGCACGCTTATAATCACGGGCATGGTATCGGACGTGGAAACGTCTCTGCGCTCGATTATGAATTACGCGGAGAACACGCTTAAATTTACGGTCTGCGGCCTTACAAAGACATGAGAAAGATAATTCTTGTCGGACGGAGCGAGTGCGGGAAAACGACGCTCACGCAGGCGCTTAAGGGCGAGAAGATTCATTATCACAAAACGCAGTATGTGAATCGTTTTGACGTTATCACAGATACCCCCGGAGAATACATACAGACCAAAAACCTCGGCAACGCGCTCGCGATGTATACGTTCGAGTCGGATATTGTCGGGCTTTTAATAAGCGCGTGCGAGCCGTATTCGCTGTATCCGCCGTGCGTAACGCCGGTGTGCAACAGACCGGTTATAGGTATAGTGACGCAGATAAACAATAAAAACGCCGACGCGGACAGGGCGGAAAGGTGGCTGCGTCTTGCCGGCTGCGAAACGGTTTTTCGGGTGGACTCAAAAACGGGCGAGGGAGTATGGCAGATAATAGACTATCTCCGCGAGGACGGCGACGTCCTCCCTTGGGACGAGGAAAGAAAAGTAACTTAGCAAAGGAACGCTCCGGCGGGGTATACATATGAACGAGATAAAGGAAAAAGTATTATCATACGCGAAAAAAACGTATAAAACAACGCCGGATGCGCCGTTTTCAACCGCGCCGGAGTATTACGTGCTTCGTCACGGCGATACGCGCAAATGGTACGCGCTTTTTATGGACGTGCCGCGAAATAGGCTCGGTATGGAAGGCGATAAGCGCGTCGATATTCTGAACATAAAATGCGACCCGATACTGTCCGGCTCTCTGCGGCTCCGTAAAGGATTTTTGCCCGCATACCATATGAACCGCGAGAACTGGCTCACGATACTCCTTGACGGAACGGTTGACGCGGCGGAGATTTATCCGCTGCTCGATATGAGCTACGAATTGACGAAGAAAAAGACAAAGCGCGGTGCGCGCTCTGCGCAAAATACCGAACGGCTTGATTAATAAAATAGTGCAAACATACAACTAAAAAGCGTATCAGTTCAAAAACGATACGCTTTTTTATATCCGATTTGGCAGTCCTTTATGAAATTATTTGGTATATTTTCTCATATAAGCCGTCAAAAATGGTCTTTTTCTTTAATAATTACGGCATAACTATTGAAAAATGTGATTATTTGAGGTATAATTAATAGAATAAGGATAAGTATACGAAAGGATTTGGGACGAAATGGACTTAGAGCTAAAGGAAATAGAGCGTGCCGTGAAGCGGCTTGAGCCTACAATTCACAGAACAAAAATCGAATCATCAAAGACATTTTCCGATATGACCGGGGGCGAAATATATCTTAAATTTGAAAATCAGCAAAAAACAGGCTCCTTTAAGATAAGAGGCGCGTCAAATAAAATCGCGGCGCTCGTTGAAAGAGGCGAGATAACGTCGGCTGTCGCGTCGTCGGCGGGCAACCACGCGCAGGGCGTGGCGTACGCGTCGCACGTAAACTCGATACCCGCGACAATTGTAATGCCCAAGTCAACGCCTATCGCAAAGGTCAGCGCGACCGAGGGCTACGGCGCGAGGGTGGTACTGCACGGCGACTGCTACGACGACGCTTACAACAAAGCCGTTGAAATAGCCGAAAAGGAGGGCGCGACGTTCCTCCACCCGTTCGACGATTTGGAGGTAATGGCGGGTCAGGGTACGATCGGCATAGAGATACTTGAGGATTTGCCGACGGTCGATATGGTAATTGTGCCGGCAGGCGGCGGCGGACTTTTAGCCGGAGTTGCGGCGTGCATTAAGCAGATAAACCCGCGCGTGCAGATAATCGGTGTGCAGGCGGAGGGCGCTCCGGCGATATGCAAATCGTTTAAGCAAAAGAAGAAAATCGTCACCGACACCGCCGCGACGATCGCCGACGGCATAGCGGTAAAAGCCCCCGGCGACAAGACTATGGAGATAATAAACAGATACGCCGACGATGTTGTAACGGTAAGCGACGCGGAAATTTCCGAGGCTATACTGCTGCTTTTGGAAAGAACAAAGCAAATGGTGGAACCCGCCGGAGCGACGCCGCTTGCGGCTGTTTTGAACAACAAGATAGACGTTAAGGGTAAAAAGGTCGTGTGCGTGCTGTCGGGCGGCAACATAGACGTGAGCTTTGTAAACAGAATTATTGAGCTGGGTCTTATGTCGCGCGAGAGAAAGCTGAAATTCGCGGCGACGCTGCTCGATATACCGGGCAGTCTCGGTCACCTTTCGGATATTCTCGCAAAGGAAAACGCGAATATCGTTATGGTACAGTACGACAGATTAAGCCCCGACCTCGACCCGAATGAGGTTATAATACACATCGCGTGCGACGTCGGCGGACGCGAGCACGGAGAAAGAGTAGTAAAGACGCTTGAAAAGAACGGCTACAAGGTAACGAGAGAATAAACGCCTTTCCTTGCGGATTTGGCGGCGATAATGCTGACTTGCGGGGTGAAAGACATGATAAAAAAATCTCTTATAACGCTTATGTACGAAGCCGCGTCAATACAGCGGTGGAACGACCATATCCGCCCGTGGACGGGCTTTACCGAGCTTGACAAGCAGGCGCACAAGATGTTTTACGCCTACGTCCTCGCTAAGTGTGAGGGTAATGTCGATATGATTAAACTTATTGAGGGCGGTATCTTTGAGTTTTTTCACAGAATTGTCGTTACGGATATAAAACCGCCCATTTACCATAAGCTTGTAAAGGAAAAAGGCGCGCAGCTTGATAAATGGGTGCTGTCGGAGCTTCGCGAGCGCATGGACGGCATAGGCGGCGGATTTTACGAGCGCATGGAGCGGTATTACGCCGACAGGGAATATTGCGAGCTTGAAAAGCGCGTATTAAAAGCGGCGCACTACCACGCGAGCAACTGGGAGTTTAAGATAATCTATCCCATGAATACCGAAACGTTCGGGATAGAACAGGTAAAACGCGAAATGGCAGAGGGACTTGCCGCGTGCGACACGTTTTCAGGCTTTCGCTACTTCGCGGGCAGCGAGTATCTGCAGCAGTTTTTGTCGCTTATCGGCAAGCTGCGTTACCAGCAGCGGTGGGCGAAGGCGGAGAGAATGCCGCAGACGTTCGTAATGGGACATATGCTCGTCGTGGCGATACTGTCGTATTTTATGACGCTGGAGCTTGAAAATCCATGCCCGAAGAGACTTCAAAACAACTTCTTTGCGGGACTTTTTCACGACCTGCCCGAGGTTTTGACGCGCGACATTGTATCGCCGGTAAAAAACGGCGTTAAGGGACTTGACAGCATAATAAGCGAGATAGAGGACGAGCAGATGCGCGAGGTTATATACCCTCTTCTGCCGCCCGAGTGGCACGGTGAGATAGAGTACTATACTCAGCGCGAGTTTGACTCAAAGATAATAAAGGACGGACATGTGGAAACGGTCACGTCGGATATAATAAACGATAAATATAATGACGACAAATACAATCCCGCGGACGGACAGATTATCCGCTGCTGCGACCATCTTTCGGCATACATCGAAGCATATATGTCTCTAAGCTACGGGATTATGTCGGCGCAGATGATGGCAGGTTACGACCATCTTACAAAGCGCTACCGCGGCAAGGAACATGAGAAAATCGTCGGCGGTATAAATTTCAGTGAATTGTTTGGGTATTTTGTATTATGAGCTATAAAAGAACAGAACCGAAAGAATTAACGTTCGAGCAGGCGAAAGATAAAGCGCTGCGCCTTTTGGAGTACCGCGCGCACAGTGAAAGAGAGCTTACTGATAAGCTCAAAAAAGCCGGCGCAAAGGAATATGACATAGAGGAAATACTGGATTTTTGCCGTAATTACGGATTTGTGGACGACAAAAAGTATGCGCTTGCGAAAGCGCGCGATTTAAAGAATCTGAAAAAGTACGGAATAAAGCGCATTAAGGCTGAGCTTTACAGTAAGGGTATCGGCGCGGAATACATTGAGGAAGCGGTTGCGGAGCTTGACGATGACGAGACTGATATTCTTCTTCCGCTTGTAAGGAAAAGGCTCGGCGGTGATTTTGACAGAAAAAACATTGATAAATGCATACGGTACTTTTTATACCGAGGTTACGGCTTCGGCGACATAAAAAGCTGTATTGAAAATATTAAGACGGAATATGGAGAATAAGCATATGTATAACATCGGTCTTGTTTCGCTCGGCTGCGCGAAAAATCAGACAGACGCCGAAACTATGCTCGGCATACTCGCATCGGACATGTTCAACATAACGTACGACGCTTGTGAGGCGGATGTGATAATAGTCAATACGTGCGCCTTTATCGAGCAGGCAAAACAGGAATCAATAGACGCTATACTGGAAATGGCTGAATATAAAAAGGGCAGGTGCAAACTGCTTATCGCGACCGGCTGTCTCGCCGAGCGTTACAGTAATGAGATACTTACGGAGCTGCCGGAGGTTGACGCGGTACTGGGTACCGGTGACTACGACCAAATAGCGCGGGTAATAAAGGACGCGTTTGCGGGCGAAAAGGTAGTTATATGCGGCAACATAAACAGAACGCCGCCCTCGCGGCTGCCGCGCATACTGTCAACGCCGCCGTATACGGCGTACCTTAAAATAGCGGACGGCTGTGACAATAACTGCACATACTGCGCGATACCGATGATACGCGGACATTTTCGCAGCAGAAGCATTGAGGAAATTACGGACGAGGCGCGCCTCTTAGCCGAAAACGGCGTTAAGGAGCTTATACTTATAGCTCAGGACACCTCGCGTTACGGCTCCGATATATACGGTAGAAACTCGCTTGACATTCTTTTGGAGGAGCTTGTAAAGGTAGAGGGGATAGAGTGGATACGCGTACATTACTTTTACCCCGAAGCCATAACGGACAGCCTTATAGACGTAATGGCGAAGCACGATAAAATATGCAATTATATAGATATGCCCGTGCAGCACGCCAATAATTATATACTGCGCCGCATGGCGAGACGCACCACACGTGAGCAAATGCTCGACCGAATAGAAAAAATCCGTGAAAAGCTGCCCGACTGCACAATAAGAACGTCTATTATAGTAGGCTTTCCGGGTGAAACGGAGGAGCATTTTAAAGAGCTTTACGAATTTGTGAAAACGGTCAGGTTTGACCGTATGGGAGTGTTTACATACTCACGCGAGGAGGATACTCCCGCCGCGTCGTTCCCGAATCAGGTTGACGAGGCGGTAAAGAACGAGCGCCTTGACGCGCTTATGACGCTCCAGCAGGATATTTCGCTTGAGCTTAACAAGGCTAAGCTCGGCAAGACGATAGAAGTAATAGTCGAAGGCTATGACGAGGACAGCTTCCTCTTTTACGGCAGAAGCCGCGGCGACAGCATAGACGTTGACGGCAAGGTATATTTCGGCGCGGAGGACGAGGTAGGCGAGGGAGACATAATAAAGGTAAAGGTGCTCGATGCGGGCGAATATGATTTAAGCGGACAAATGGTCACGGAATAAAACCGCTGTGCAAGGAGGTAACAAAATGAACACAGCCAATAAATTAACGCTATTACGAGTTGTGCTTGTGCCAATATTCATGGTGCTGTTTATGATTGACGGCGCGGCGTATCATTATGCCGCTTTGGGCGTGTTTGTACTGGCGTCTGTAACGGACTGGCTTGACGGGTATGTGGCAAGGAAATACGATCAGATGACGACTTTCGGAAAGTTTGTGGACCCGCTTGCCGACAAGGTTCTGACTACTTCTGCATTCCTGATACTCATGCACTACGGACGCATGTCGGTATGGGCGCTTATGATAGTGCTTGCGCGCGAATTTATGGTCGCGGGCGTAAGGCAGGTTGCCGCCGGCGAAGGCAAGGTAGTGGCGGCGAGCATGTGGGGCAAGCTGAAAACGGTCACTCAGATGATTGCGATAATAGCGGCAATGCTGCTTCTGCCGATGCGCACTACGGTTTTGGGAGTGAATCCGAAGCTGATTTCGGACATACTTATATGGATTTCGATAGTATTCACAGTAATATCCGGCGTGGATTATCTTGTGAAAAATTGGCGGCTCATGGAGCTTAAATAAAGGGAGGTTACGGACATGGAAGAAATTATAAACATACTGAAATTCGATTCGCGCGGGCTTATTCCCGCTGTTGTGCAGAATATCGAAACGAACGAGGTGCTTATGGTCGCGTACATGAACGCGGACACGATAAGAAAAACAGCCGAAACGGGCAGAGCGACGTTTTGGTCAAGGAGCCGCGCCGAGGAATGGGTCAAGGGCGAAACGTCGGGTAATTATATGTACGTGCGCGAAATACGCGTAGACTGTGACTGCGACTGCCTCATACTTCTCGTAAATCCCGCCGGTCCCGCGTGTCATACGGGCAACAGAAGCTGCTTCTTCCGCAAGGTGGAGGACGGGAAGCTCGTCGAGGATAAGAACGAGCCGCTTCATTCCGATATATTCGCGCGCGAACAGGCGGTGGTAACGGACAGAAAGAAAAATCCCGAGGAAGGCAGCTACACCAACTACCTGTTTGACAAGGGCGAGGATAAGATACTTAAAAAGGTAGGCGAGGAAGCGGCGGAGGTCGTTATCGCGGGCAAGAACCGTGATAAGGACGAGATAAGCTACGAGGTCGCCGACCTTATCTACCACCTTACAGTTATGCTTGTCGATAACGGCATGACATGGGAGGACATATATAAAGAAATGGAAAAAAGACGATAAGGAAAACTAACATAAAATCTTTTTATAAAACAGTTGCATTTTCAGTGTAATCGTGGTATAATAATAATGACCTAAGAAACAATTTACTTTGTCAGGCAGAGATTGTGGAGGTTCTTTAAGCAGTTATTGCTTTGCTGCTCCTGAATAGGCTTTACAGCCGAGAAACAAAAGCATTATTTTGTAACTGACGCCTCTTGAAATATAGAGGCGTTTTTACGTAAGGCGGAAAAACTATGAATTTACTGAAGAAATGCGCCGATGTCTATAAGAAATATGTAGGCTATAATTATACTTTTATTTTAGACTGCGGCATTAGCATTGAGGTTGAATTTCGTTCGGAATACTTTTACCATCTTGCCGGATTGCACTATTTAACGGATATTGCACAAGTGAACAGAAACAGAGCAAATAATTCACCTGCAAATATCTTTAAACGAATATTGAATGATAAAATCAGCGATACATTAATTGAAAAGAGTAAATTTTACGCAAAAATTCAAGACAGACTAATATATCTCTCAGATTTCGATGACCTTATGACTGCGAAAATAATTATAGACTTTGACAGTACAAAGATAAAAACATCCATACTGTCGCGCTATTTATTATATAAGCAATATAATGACGTATATGTCATATTAGGGTTAAAATATGATATGAACAAGGATGTATATATACCTGAAACTTTTATTGCGGAACATTCGGATTATTATATAAAAAATCAAATTTCTTATGATATAGCAGAGGTAAAACGTACATATTACAAAAATAATTATAAATAATGGTAAGCTTTTACCCGTTTTTGCGGATAAGGTTGTAAAAAAACAAATTTTTGTAAAAATCAATTGAAAAACGGTACGCTGTGCGTTTTGAGAATTATAACCTTAATTATATGATTGATACAGAAAAAAGGCTTTGGATTTTAATTCCAAAGCCTTTTCATAATATGTCTTTTAGCCCTCGAATCCGTTTGGATGCGTTGACTGCCATCTCCAGCTGTCCTCGCACATATCGTCTATACCGTACTTAGCCTCCCATTCAAGCTCCCTGCGCGCCTTTTCGGGGTCGGCGTAGCACTCGGCAATATCGCCGGGTCTGCGCGGGTCTATCTGATACGGCAGCTCCTTGCCGCAAGCCTTTGAAAACGCCTCGATTATCTGCAATACGCTGTAGCCGTTACCTGTACCGAGATTGTATATATGTACGCCCTCCTTATTCGAGCAATGCTCAATCGCTTTTACATGACCTGCCGCGAGGTCTACAACATGGATATAATCTCTTACGCCCGTGCCGTCGGGAGTGGGGTAGTCGTTGCCGAACACATGCACCTTTTCGAGCTTGCCGACAGCCACCTGAGCCACATACGGGAGCAGATTGTTAGGAATACCTTTCGGGTCCTCGCCCATTTTGCCGCTTTTGTGAGCGCCGATTGGATTGAAGTAACGGAGAAGCGTTACGCTGAGCTTAGGATTAGCCTTCTGCGCGTCCGTCATTATACGCTCTATAAACAGCTTCGTCGTGCCGTAGGGATTGGTTGTAAGAATTTTATCGCCCTTGTTATCGCTTTCGACTATAGGCACTCTTTCAGGGTCGCCGTAAACCGTCGCGGACGAGGAGAATACTATATTGTTACAGCCGTGCTTCTCCATCGCCTGCATCAGATGCAATGTGCCGGTTATGTTGTTATCATAGTATGTAAGCGGTATCCTCGTGCTTTCGCCTACCGCTTTCAAGCCCGCGAAATGTATAACCGCGTCTATCTTGTTTTCCGCGAATACCTTTTCCGTCGCCTTGTAGTCGAGCAAATCGACCTTGTAGAACGGAAAATCCTTGCCCGTAAGCTCCCTTACAGCGTCAAGACATTTCTCGCTCGCGTTGTAGAGGTTGTCCAGCACAATAATTTCATAGCCCGCGTTCAAAAGCTCCACGCAGGTGTGGCTGCCGATATATCCGGCTCCGCCCGTTACCAGTATTTTCATATACGTTTCCTCCCGTAAATTTTATTCTGATACTATTATATACCAACGCCGTACATTTTTCAATACTCAAATATTACGCGCCGAAAAATTCATTTGCGTAATGCACCGATGAAAGCGCGTCGGGGCAGTACTTGTCCGCGCCTATCATATCGGCGTATTCCTGCGTCAGCACCGCGCCGCCGACCCATATCTTGGCGTCAAGTCCCGCTTCGCGCACGGCTTTAATAGTTTCCTCCATGCTTACCACCGTCGTGGTCATAAGCGCCGACAGCCCGCACAGATGAATATCGTTATCCTTAAGCGCTTTGACTATTACCTCCGGCGGCACGTCCTTGCCCAAATCATACACCTCGTAGCCGTAGTTTTCCAAAAGCACCTTTACTATATTTTTGCCTATATCGTGTATGTCGCCCTTGACCGTCGCGACCGCGATTTTGCCCTTGCTTTCCTGCGCCTGTCCCGACGACGCGATATGCTCCTTTATGGCTTCAAACGCGTTAGCCACCGTTTCCGCGCTCATCATAAGCTGCGGCAGGAACATTGTTCCCTTTTCAAACTCGCGTCCGACGACGTTCAGCGCCTTTACGAGAATGTTGTTTATAATATCCATAGGGTCTGCGGTTTCAAGCTGTTTTACCGTTTCCGCGTATGATGTGTCCTTAAGCCCCTTTACGATTATGTCAAACAGCGGATTTATGTTTTCCGTCTTTTCATCCGCCTTGCTTTCGCGCGTGACGGTAGTCTGCGCCTTTGTGCCGGAATACGCGTCTACGTAGTCCCGGCAGTCCGCGTCGTGGCACGAAAGAGCCATGTACGCTCGGTACGTGTTCATCATCGCGTCGGCGCACGGATTTATTATGCAAGCGTCAAGCCCCGAATGCAGCGCGAGCGCGAAGAACGTACCGTTTATGATTTCGCGCCGCGGCAGACCGAACGATATATTGGAAACGCCGAGCGTCGTGCAAAGCCCAAGCTCGTCCTTTATGCGCTTAAGCGCCTTTATCGTTTCCGCCGACTCCTTTTGCTGCGCCGATATGGTGAGCGTCAGCGCGTCCATTACGAGGTCTTTTTTCTTTATACCGTACTCATTCGCGGCGGCGAGGATTTTTTTCGCCGTTTTAACGCGTTCGTCCGCCGTCGGCGGTATACCGTCCTCGTCAAGACAAAGACCCACAAGCACTCCGCCGTACTTCTTCACAATCGGCATTATCGCCTTTATGCTTTCATCCTTGCCGTTTACCGAGTTTATCATCGGCTTGCCGTTGTAAATTCTTAAAGCCCGCTCTACCGTCGCGGGGTCGGAGCTGTCTATTTGAAGCGGCAGATTTACCGCCGCGCTTATCGCTTTTACCGCCCTTTCCATCATTTCACATTCATCTATTTCGGGCAGTCCCACGTTCACGTCGAGTATGTGCGCGCCCGCGTCGCGCTGCGCAAACGCTTCGTTTAAAATGTAGTTTATATCACTCTCGCGAAGTGCCTCCTTAAATTTCTTTTTACCCGTCGGATTTATCCTTTCACCGACAATCTTCGGCGCTTCTCCGAGCACGACGGTTTTCGAGTATGACGCGACGACGGTTATATTCTTTTCCTCCACGATAGGCTTGTACGAGCCGCACCGCGTGACGAGCCGGCGTATATGCTCCGGCGTTGTGCCGCAGCAGCCGCCGAGGACCGACGCGCCGAGCCGCGCTATAGGCTCGCACTCGTCGGCGAAAGCATCTGGAGTAACGCTGTATACCGTTTTACCGTTTTCGATACGCGGAAGCCCCGCATTCGGCTGTGCCATAATGGGGATTGAGGAAATTTCCGCAAGCTCCCTCATCATCACGGCTATTTGCTCAGGACCGAGACCGCAGTTTATACCTACGCAGTCAACGCCCAAGCCCTCCATAATCGCCGACATAACCTTTACGTCGCCGCCCGTGAGTGTCTTATAACTTTCGTCGAACGTCATGGTACAGAATACGGGAAGCGAGGTGTTTTCCTTAACCGCCAGCACAGCCGCTTTCGCTTCGAGCGTGTCCGACATGGTTTCTATTATAACGAGATCCGCGCCGCATTCGCGCGCCGTGACCGCCGCCCGTTTAAAAGCGTTGTAGCACTCGTCAAAGGAAAGCGACCCCAAAGGCTCCAAAAGCGAGCCGCACGGACCCATATCGAACGCGGCGAATCTCGGCTTGTCCGATGATTGGTACTTATTCACCGCCTTGCGCGCTATACCCATAGCCGCCGCGCTTGCCATTTCTATACTAACATCCGAATTAAATTTAAGCGGATTTAATCCGAACGTGTTCGTGGTTATAATATCCGCGCCCGCGTCAAGATATTCACAGTGTATTTTTTCTATAAGCTTCGGATTGCTTATATTAAGCAGCTCCGGTATTTCTCCCGCTCCCATACCGTATTTTTGGAGCATGGTACCCATTCCGCCGTCGAAAAATAATATTTTCTCTCCAAGCAATTCACGTATATCACTCATTTGATTTATCCTTTCATTAAGCCGTTTTATTAAGTTTATCACAACTTTATAAGTTTTTCAACGTAATATAGGTTATTGACTGTAAAATTTATTTATGTTAAAATTATATGGACACATTTTTAAAAAAAGGAGAACGCGCTATGAATTTAAAAGAATTTTATGAATGTATAGAGGGAGATTACGAAAGCGTTACCGCAAGACTTATGGGCGAGAAGCTTACTGAGCGGTTTGTACTTAAATTTCTCGACGACCCGAGCTATGACCTGCTTTGCGCGTCGCTTGACGCGGGGAACAACGAGGAAGCGTTTCGCGCCGCGCACACTATCAAGGGCGTGTCTCAGAATTTGAGCTTTACGAAGCTTTACGAGTCGAGCAGCGCCCTTTCCGACGAGCTTCGGGGCGGCGGCGAGGCTAACGCGGAAACGGTTAAGAGAGTAAAGGCGGATTATTTAAAAACCGCGGACGCTGTTAAAAGACTGAAAGCGGATAACGCGTAATGCAAAAAAGAGGTTTCATTTACGAAACCTCTTTTAAAATACAATTTTTTACTCGTCGCCGTCAACCGCGTCCTTGTGCGACAGTGAGATTTTACCCGTTTTCGGGTCGACCTCCATGACCTTGACCTTGAGATAGTCGCCCTCTTTAACAACGTCCTCGACTTTCTCAACTCTGTGGTTGGCGAGCTTTGAAATATGGCACAGACCGTCCTTGCCGGGAAGAATTTCGACGAACGCGCCGAACGGCTGTATAGTCTTGACGAGACCGTTATAAATCTCGCCGACCTCGGGATCCTTGACGATAGTCTCAATAGCGTCTCTCGCCGCCTGACCCGCTTCCTGCGTCGTGGCGAAGATATAGATTGTACCGTCCTCCTCGATGTCTATCTTCGCGCCCGTTTCGGCTACTATCTTCTGAATGACCTCGCCGCCCTTACCGATTACCTCGCGTATCTTGTCAACGTCTATCTTCATAACGTCAACCTTCGGCGCGTACGGCGAAAGCTCGTCGCGTACAGCCGGTATTGCCTTAAGAAGAACGTTGTCGATAATGTGACAGCGCGCCTTGTATGTCTTTTCAAGCGCCTCCGCGATTACCTCGTAAGGAAGTCCGTCGTTCTTTATATCGACCTGGATGGACGTTATACCTTTCTTTGTACCTGCAACCTTGAAGTCCATTTCGCCGTAAAAGTCCTCGAGACCCTGTATGTCAACCATTGTCGTGAAGCCGTCGTCGGTCGTGATAAGACCGCATGAAATACCGGCTACGGGCGCCTTTATCGGCACGCCCGCCGCCATGAGCGCGAGCGTCGAGCCGCACACACTGCCCTGCGACGTTGAACCGTTTGACGAAAGCACCTCGGACACGACTCTTATCGCGTACGGGAACTCGTCCTCCGGGGGAAGCACCGGCACGAGCGAACGCTCCGCGAGCGCTCCGTGACCTATCTCACGTCTGCCCGGACCTCTCGACGGTCTTGTTTCACCGACGGAGTACGACGGGAAGTTGTAGTGATGCATATATCTCTTTTCCTCTTCCATGTCGATACCGTCAAGACGCTGATGCTCCGAAAGCGGCGCGAGCGTCGCAACCGACAGTACCTGCGTCTGACCTCTCGTGAACATGCCCGAGCCGTGCGTTCTGGGGAGCAGGTCGACCTCGGCGGCAAGCGGTCTTATCTCGTCAAGACCTCTGCCGTCAACACGTCTGCCCTGCACGAGCCACGCGCGGACGATTTCCTTCTGCATCTTATATAAAATTTCGCCTATCTGCTCGTTAATGTCGGGGAAACGCTCCTCCAGGGCGGGAATGATTTCGTCCGTTATAACGCCTATTCTCTCGTCGCGGACGTTCTTGTCGTCCGTGTCAAGCGCGTACTGAAGCTTCTCGAACGCCATTTCCTTTATCGCGTCGTAAAGGTCGTGGTCAACGTCGTGCGACTCGTACTCAAACTTTTTCTTACCTATCTCGGCTTGAATACCGCTTATAAACTCGCAGAGCGTGATGATTTCCTTGTGCGCGAACTTTATACCCTCAAGCATAACGTCGTTGGGGACCTCGTTCGCGCCCGCCTCTATCATAACGACCTTTTGCTTTGTACCCGCTACCGTAACGAGCATATCGCTCTTTTCTCTCTGCTCGACGGTCGGGTTTATAACGTACTCGCCGTCAACAAGACCGAGCCATACGCCCGCTATGGGACCGTTCCACGGAATATCCGAAATTGAAATTGCGATAGACGTACCTATCATTGCCGCGACCTCGGGCGGATTGTCCTGCTCGACCGAAAGGACCGTCGCCACAACCGTAACGTCGTTTCTGAGGTCTGACGGGAAAAGCGGTCTTATAGGTCTGTCGATAACGCGGCTCGTGAGTATAGCCTTTTCGGACGGCTTACCCTCGCGCTTGATGTAGCCGCCGGGGATTTTACCGACCGAGTAAAGCTTCTCCTCATAATCTACGCTCAGCGGGAAGAAATCTATTCCCTCTCTGGGCGAGCGTGAAGCCGTCACGTTTACCATAACCACCGTGTCGCCGTAGCGCACAAGGCAGTTTCCGTTTGCGAGCTGCGCCATTTTACCCGTTTCGATAACGAGCGGTCTGCCCGCGAGTGTTGTTTCAAATGTTCTGAACATATCTTTTCTCCTTTTCTTTTATTTTTCGGAGATATGTTTTAGCAGATAAATACAGAATGGGATACGCTCCCGCCCTCTATTTATTTGCTAAACAAATATCTCCGTAAATATATATAGGCAAACCGGACGCGCCGGTTTGCCTTATATTCGCTGTAAAATTACTTTCTTAAGCCTAATTTAGCCACGAGAGCACGGTATCTTTCAATATCCTGGCTCTTAAGGTAATTCATAAGTCCGCGTCTCTTACCGACCATCATAAGAAGGCCGCGTCTTGAGTGATGGTCCTTCTTGTGAATGTTAAGGTGGTCGTTGTTGAGGTGGTTAATTCTCTCTGTTAAAAGAGCAATCTGTACCTCCGGCGAGCCTGTGTCGCCCTCATGCGTAGCAAATTCCTTTATAATCTGCTCCTTACGTTCCTTTGTCATGGTTTCACCTCCTATGATAAATCATCGCCCGCCGCTGAGATGCCGTTGGTGATTCGGCTTTCCAAGCAGGGGTTCACTTTAAATGCCAATAAATTTGTTTTCGCGGCTTATCAGTTAGCCGGCTTTCTGTTGAAACGTCTGTTAAACTTCTCAACGCGTCCGCCCGTGTCTACAAGCTTCTGCTTACCCGTGAAGAACGGATGGCACTTCGAGCAGATTTCAACCTGGATATTTTCCTTTGTTGAACCTGTCGCGATTACCTCGCCGCAAGCACAAGTAATGGTAGTTTGCTTGTAATCGGGATGAATTCCCTCTTTCACTTTCTGCTGCCTCCTTACTTTAAATTTGCGGTACAAACTATACCATTGTGTAGTATAACACATAACAACGCTATTTGCAAGCATTATTTTCTGTTTTCGATATTTTTTTTCTTATCTCACCCGCGAGATACAGCGACCCGCACACGCATACTACGCCGGTATTATCCGACAAAGCCGCGTCAAGAGCCGCGCCCGTGTCTTTTATTACCTCGGCGTTTTTGACAATAGACGCGATTTTTTCGGCTTTAAGGCAGCGCGGCATATTAAGCTCCGTCGCGATAAAGCGTTTGGCGATGGGGCTTATTTCCTTTACGCACTCCTCCCACGCCTTGTCCTCCATCATCGCGGTTACAACGGTTATATCCTTATTTATTCCCGCGAGCGACTTTTTCAGCGCACGTATGCCGTCGGGATTGTGCGCACCGTCGATTATGACGTTATCCCTCACAAACTCGAACCGCGCGTGCCATGTCGTGTTTTTAAGACCCTCGCGCACGGCTTTCTCGGGAATTTTATACCCCTTTTCTCTAAGCGCGTTCACCGTTTCAAGCACGACTGCCGCGTTGTACTTCTGGTACTCGCCTTTAAGCGACAGCTCGTACCCGTCGGCGGCGTGCGCGTCCGCGACGGTAAGGCGGACGTTTTTACTCTCGGCGCATGCGCGGATAATGTCGGTAATGTGTTTTTCGTTCGGGTACGCTATGGCTCTTCCGCCCTCGCGGATAATGCCGCACTTCTCGCGCGTTATTTCTTCTATCGTGTCGCCGAGGTACTGTGTGTGGTCGAGGGCTATTTTGCAAATTACGCTCGCAACGCTGCCGTCAATCACGTTCGTCGCGTCGAGCCTGCCGCCCATACCTACCTCCAGCACCACTATATCGCATTTTTTTTCGTAAAAATACAGAAACGCCGCGGCGGTCACGAACGCGAATTCGCTCACAAGCGCGCCGTTTTCCTCCATTACGCGTCTTACGCGCGAGGCGCGCTCCGCAAGCGCGCCGTTTGGTATATTTTCACCGTTTACGCGTATTCTTTCGTTAAACGTCTCCAGATACGGCGACGTGAAAAGCCCCGTTTTATATCCGCTTTCGCGCAATATCCGCTCCGTCATCGCCGCCGTCGAGCCTTTTCCGTTCGTTCCGGCGATGTGGACAAAGCGCAGCTTTTTCTGCGGGTCACCCAAAAGAGAAAGCAGACGGCGTAGGTTTTCGTTGCCTAAAGGACGGCGGAATTTCGGTATCGAATGTATGTAATTTAAGCTTTCGGTATAATTCATCGTTTTCACCCATATATTTATTTTAATACATATATCTTAATATATTATTGCCGATAAGTCAAATTACGTCATTTAACAAAAAATTCATAAAAAATGTATTGATTTTTTTATATTTAAGTGGTATATTGTAAAATATGATGTAAAATGCGGTATCAGCGTTTTATGTTTGAGGAACAAATGAAAGGAGATTATATAAATATGAATGAAAAAAGGAAAGCGTCCGCCGCTGACAAAATGGTAAATGTCATTATAGCGATTGTTTTGGCGGCGTTTGTCGCTGTGGGGGTATACGCGACATACGGCAAGCTGTCGGAGGGCATAAAGGATAAGAAGATAGCGAGCGGAGAGGCGGAAGCCACAGTCGATTATCTTGCGAGACAAGCGAACATGAGCGTGGAGGATTATCTCGCGCAGTACGGTCTTACTCTTTCCGACACCGTAACAAAAGATACGCCGGAAAGCGAAATGACCGATAATATGACGATTGAGAACTATCTGAAATATACCGGCATGGAGCAGACAGCCGACCAGGTTATATCGGACGCGGGTCTTGCGGACACGGTGACTAAGGACACTCTTTGGAAAGACTTCTTCCCGCAGCTTCCCGTAAGCATGGTATACGACCAAACGACGTTTGACCAGCTCAAAACGCAGCTCGGTCTCGGAGACGATGTAACTATTGATATGAAGTACGGCGACTTTGAAAAGATTTTGGAGGAAAAAACAGCGGAGGCGCAGGATAGCGCAAGCCCCGAGCCGACGGACGCGGCTGAGCAGACCGACGGCGCGCAGACTTCGGAAAGTGAACAGGCACCGCAAGGTGAATAAATATTTTTAGGTTAGGAGATTGGTAAAAGTGAACGAGGAAAAGAAATTTAACGAGGAAAACGAGGAAGTAACCGAGGAGGTTACGGAAACAACCGAAACCGTGGAGGAAAAAATCGAGGACGCGGCAGAGGAAGCGGAGATCGCGGCGACTACGGAGGAAAACATTATCGACTCCGTACCGACAGAGGACGCCGAGGCTCCCGCCACGGTAGAGTCGCTTAACGCGGATATTACCGACAGCGCCGAGGAAGCTGCGGACGAGGTAAGCGAAACGGTGAACGAGGCTGAAGAAACACAGCAGGATACCGAGAACATCGCCTCCGCCGCCGAGGGCGCCGCGGACGTGGTTGCGGAGAACGCGGAAAACGCGCAGGAAGCCGCTTCACAGGTATACGGCGAGGTTGTTAAAGAGAACAAATCGAAAAAGGGCGCGGTAATAGCCGTTGTGATCGCGGCGGTACTCGTGGTTGCGCTTATAGTTGCAGCCGTGGTAATGTTAGCGCCGACGCTGTTTAACAAGTACAACAGAATGGGCTACGTTGACGTAAGCGGACGCACGCTGGGCGAAGTTGCCGAGGAATCCGGCATGGAGCTTGACGAATTTTTGGAGCAGTTCGGACTACCCGCCGATATGCCCGCCAACACGACGGAGAGCGCGGCATACAACAATATCCCGCTGTCTGTAATGGCAAAGACATACGGCATGGAGGTAAGCGATATAAAGGAAATGCTTCAAATGCCCGATGACGTTACGGACGACACTCCGTGGGGCGAGGCGATAGCGCGCGTAACTCTCGGCGCGTATGTCGGCGAAGAAACTTTTGATCAATTTAAAGAGTATTACGGCTTTGGCGACGATGTTACCGTTGACACTCTTTGGGGCGACGTAAGACAGACAGTTGATGAAAAGGACAGAGAGGAAAGAATAGCGGCGGAAAAGGAAGCTAAGCAGGCGGAAAAAGAAGCGAAAAAAGAAGAAAAGAATGAGGAAGCCGAGGCAACAGCTTCTCCCGAAGCTACAGCCGAGGCTGAGGCAACTCCCGAAGCAAGCCCCGCCGAATAAGAATGACAATAAAAAAAACAGGATTGATTTATCGATCCTGTTTTTTTGTTTCAGTCGAGCGCGCCCGACCTTTTCAGCGCCGCTTTCACCGTATATCCGAGATACACGGCTGCGGCGGCTTTCGCTATGTCGAACGGTATAAACGGTACCACGCATATCATAAGCGCCTGCGCGAAGCTTGTTTTCTGCACCAGCATAAACTGCAAAGTACCCACCGCGTACCCGAGCAGCGCCGCGCCGATACATACAAGGAATATTTTCAGCATCGCAAGCCATTTGTTCTTTGGATTTTTCGCCGACGCAAAACCTATAAGAAGCGCCATCGGCACATATGACCATATGTAGCCGCCCGTAGGACCCAAAAGCACCTGAAATCCGCCCTTAAAGCCCGAGAACACGGGCAGACCGACCGCCCCCAACAGTATAAATACCGCCACGCTCAGCGCGCCGCGTTTCGCGCCGAGTATAACCGCCGTCACCATAACGCCGAGGAACCCGAGCGTTACCGGCACGGGACCTATCGGCACGGTAATGACCGAGAACACGCACATTATTGCCGCGAATACGGCGCATACCGCTATTGTTTTCGCTTTCATAGCTTTCCCTCCTCTTATAATGATGTCTCAATAAGTATAATACATAAAAATCCATTTGTCAACCTATTAAATATTTTTATGGTTTACAATTAAAAAGGTTTACTTTTTCAAAATAAAGTAGTATACTACTGTATATAAGATAAAAATACCTGTAATTTCGGAGGTTATAATGTACGGTAAGGAGTATTTTACGAGGCAGCTTGCGGATATATTGGAGCCGCTGAAGAAATTTTACCGAGGCGGCAAGGTATGCTTTTCAAAGCACAGCGCGTGGTACGACGATATTTCAGCCGACATGGAGGCGTTTGCGCGCCCGCTGTGGGGACTTGTACCGCTCTGGAGCGGCGGCGGGGACTTAAAGGACTTCGCGCGTCTTTACGCCGACGGTCTGACGGACGGCGCGGATAAAAACAGCCAAGGATACTGGGGCGAGTGCCGCGACAGGGACCAGCGGTTTGTGGAAATGGCGGCTATCGCGTACGGACTGCTTTTCGCGCGGGACAAGCTTTGGGACGCGCTCACGGACGGCGCGCGGGACAATTTAGCCGCGTGGCTTTACACGATAAACGAGCACGACGTGTGCGACAGCAACTGGATTTTTTTCCGCGTACTCGTAAATATCGCGCTTAAAAAGCTCGCAAGACGCTTTAACGCGTCCATACTTGAAAGCGACCTTGACCGCCTTGACGAGTTCTACATTTCCGGCGGCTGGTACCGCGACGGCGCGCGCGGTCAGACGGACTATTACATACCGTTCGCGTTCCACTTCTACGGACTTGTATACGCAATCACGATGGGTGACGAGGACAAGGAGCGCGCGGACAAATACAAGGAACGCGCGTGCCTTTTCGCGAAAGATTTTATATATTGGTTCGACGAGGACGGCGAAGCGCTTCCTTACGGACGCTCGCTCACGTACCGCTTCGCGCAGACGGCGTTTTGGAGCGCGTGCGTCACGGCGGGACTTGAACCGTTTCCTCTCGGAGTTATGAAAGGTATAATAACGCGCAGTATAGACGCGTGGCTTAACAAGGACATATTTTCCCACGCCGGTATTCTGACCGTCGGCTACGACTACCCGAATTTACTTATGGCGGAGCATTACAACGCGCACGGCTCGCCGTACTGGGGACTTAAGGCGTATATGTTTTTGATGCTGCCGGACGACCACGAGTTTTGGACGTGCGATGCGCTGCCGATGCCGGAGCTTGACGCTTTACACCGCGTAGACGCGGCTAAGATGATTATTTCAAGACGCGGCGGCAAAAGCACGGCGTACGTGTGCGGCGAAAACGAGGCGTTTGACTGCGGGCAGATAATACCGAAGTACCTGAAATTCGCGTACAGCGCGCACTTTGGCTTTAACGTCATGCGAAGCTGCGTGAACATATCGGAGTGCGCGCCCGATAATATGCTTGTGTTCGACGTTGACGGCATGATTATGGTACGCAGACATTTTAAAGACTGCCGCGTAAACGAGGACAGTCTGACCATAAGCTACTCGCCGCTTGCGGGCATAGACGTAAAAACCACCGTTACGCCGACTGAGGACGGGCATATACGCGTTCACGAGATAACTTCGGAATACGAATGCTATGCGTACGACGCGGGCTTTGCCGTCGCGGCGCGCGATATTGATAAGTGCGTAACGTCGGAGGGCGAAAGCGCGAGCGCCGAAAACTCATTCCAGCGCTGCGCGGCGGAAAGTGAAACAGGCGGCGAAGGCGTTATAATTCACGCGTCGCCCAACACGAATATAAGATACAGAAAAACCGTTATTCCCGCGATAAAATATGTAATACCGCGCGGAAAAACGGTAATAAAGACGATTATAAAGGACAGATAATATGCATATACCGCAGGATAGCGCGATTTTGCTCGGCTTTGTCAACACAAAACTGCGCGATTTTTACAAAAGCTTTGACGAAATGTGTGACGATATGGAGCTTGACAAGACCGAAATAGAGGAAAAATTAGCCCTGATCGGGTACAAATATAAAAAAGAACGTAACCAATTCGTTTGAATTGCCGAAAGGGAACAGCTTATGAGAGAAACGGAAATCAAGAGTATTATAGACGAGGACACGTATGAACGCGTGGATAAAGCGTTCGCGTGGGAGAGCGTAAAGGAACAGGAAAACCATTACTATACCGACGCGGCGTCGCTGCTTCGTGAAAAGCGCGTAATGGTGCGCGTAAGAGTGGTTGACGGCGCGGCGAAAATACAGGTCAAGGTTCATAAAAACGATAACAGCCCTCTGCAAATCTGCGAGGAAAACGAGTTTGAAACGGACGGCGCGCCTGAGACAATAGACGCGGATACGGCGAAAAAAATCACGGGTATGGACGTCGGGGAGCTTAGAAGAATGGGAAGCTCCGTAACGCTTCGCAAAACTTTTACGCATAACGGCTCGGAATTATGTCTTGACAAGACGGAGTATTTTCAAAAGACCGATTACGAGGTCGAGATGGAATACAGCGACAAAATGAGCGCGGAGCTTCTTATGAAGCTCAACTCGCTCGGAGTGATGTTCGATAAAAAAAGCGTCGGAAAATTTTCGCGTTTTCTCGACGAATATTTAAAAAACAGGGGGTAGAACGGTATGAGAGCGGTGTCGATTACAAACAGGGGCGGACGCGCCAATAACGAGGACTGCGTAAAAAGCGCGCGCGCCGGAGACATATTCTGCTTTGTCCTGTGTGACGGACTTGGCGGACAGCTTTGCGGCGAGGTCGCGTCGCGGCTCGTCTGCGACACGGTATGCGCCGAATTTGAAAAAAATCCCGAGATTTCGGAGGAAGCTGTTTACAATTACCTAAGAAAATCTGCGGAAATACTCGGTTTTGAGCGTGAAAACAATGACGACCGCATGGATATGGCGTCCACCGCAGCGGTACTTGTCACCAACTGGCGCAAGGCGGTATGGGCGAATATAGGCGACAGCCGTCTGTACCATATAAGGGACGGTCATATTAAGACCGTAACAGACGACCACAGCATCGCGTTCATGCAGTACGCGGACGGTATGATTACATATGACGATATACGCCGAAGCCCCAACCAAAACAAGCTTTTAAGGTGCGTGTGCGATATAGATAATTTTGACCCCGACGTGGAGCACGTCACGGACGTTGAACGCGGCGACGCGTTTCTCCTTTGCTCCGACGGATTTTGGGAGTATGTCACCGAGGACGATATGGAAAAAACGCTCGCTCTTTCCTCATCGCCCGAGGAATGGCTTGAAAAAATGCTCGTTTTGCTTCACAAAAACGAGAAAAAGAATAACGATAATTACAGCGCGATTGCTGTAACGGGATAGGAAAAATCGAAAATATTACGGCACAAAGCGGCAAAAGACTGCTTTGCGCCGTTTTTTATCGAGAAAACAGCCCATTTACATCTTTACAAATTTCAATATGTATGATAATATTATATTTGCGACATACAATACTATTATCAAATTTATTGGTTTGCGCTTGTTAAAAAAGCGCACGCTTTGATTTTCATACCGATAAATTTGATAGTATGATAAAGTGTGTCGCAGCATTAAATCAAGGCAGCGTTTTTAGGTGCGCCGCCAAAAGATTTATGCGCGGCGCACTTTTTTATTGGGCAGCTTTCGTGAGCGAAGTAGGGGCGACCGCAAGGGTCGCCCCTACTGTAGGGCGGGGTGCCCTCACCCCGCCGCAAAACAAATTTACAAAAATTTAATTTTACGGAGGTAAAAAATATGAAAAAAAGAATTTCAACCTTACTTACGCTGCTGCTTGCAATGTCTTTACTGCCCGTTACGGCGATAGCGCGCACGAATGACAAACCGCACACGCATACGATATGCGCCAAAGCGGACTGTGCGGACAATCACGAGGTCAAAACGTGGACGGCGTGGGACAGCACGGACGCGCTGCCGAACGAGGCGGGATATTATTATCTCACAAATGACATTATAACGGAAAACGGCGTGAATGTTATCGACGGGGTGTATATTTGTCTTAACGGTCATATTATACAAAGCGTCGGCAAAGGCACCGTGACGCTTACCGCAACGCCAGCCTGCGACAACTGCGGACTTACCGACTGCACCGACACAGTTCACAAATTCAGTGAGCGTGAGGACGGACTGTGGGTGCTCAACGAGAACAGCGGCGATAAAACGGTCATGGGCGCTGCGATAATCGGCAGTATGCTTATCGCGTCGGACAATATGTTTGAAATGTATAACATAAACGCGGTCGGCGACGACGGAGCGGGAATTTTTCTGTACAGCAGAGGAAATGTCCTTTTGGAAAACTGTATGCTGGCCGGCAATAACGGCTCACACGCGCTCAACGCCATATCTCCGGTGGAGCTGCGCGACTGTACTATATTCAAAAACAGATGCGACAGTGCCGTGCGCGTATCAAGCGAATTTAAGATTGGCGGCGCAATTACGATATGCGGTAATGTGAACGCGGACGGAAAAAGCAGCAATCTCGAGCTTAGGGAGGGGCGAACCGTTACGATAGCCGAGCCGCTTTCGGAATACTCGAATATCTGTGTAAGCACCGAGGCTGTGCCTACAATAGGCAATCCGATTAATATTACGGGCGCAAACGGCGAAGATTACAGCGCGTACTTCCACAGCGACAACGAAGATTACAAGATTATAAACGGTGAAAACAATGTTGTGCAGCTTACGGAGGTAAATCCCAAAACGTACCCGTACACAATAAATTCGTTAAAGCTCGTTTCCGCCGGCGGCGGGGAATACGACGAGATCCCGACCAACACGGGCTTTATTGTAGATATGGACGTTACAAAAATTGCAGAACGCAGCGGGCAAGACTACTTTATCGTCGCGGCGTATGACGACGGCACGCTCGTTAGTTTGAATTACATAAAAGCCGATTTGCCGACGGGTACAAGCTTTTCGTGCGGCGTGAATATGCCAAAGTCCGATACTCCGATAACGAATATAAAAGCGTTCGTATGGGACGCTCTCGGCACGGCAGCACCGCTTGCACAAAGCGCGGAAATTTAGTGAACAACCAAAAAGAGAGCGTATCATACGCTCTCTTTTTGCAATCTTTTCTATTTCCTGCTCATAGCCTTCGCGCGAAGACTTGTATTTAAAATCCTCTTCCGCATACGCAAATGGTTGGGCGTAACCTCAAGAAGCTCGTCGTCGGCGATAAAGTCAAGGCACTGCTCCAGGCTCATCTCCTTAGGCGGCGTGAGCTTAAGCGCGTCGTCGCTGCCCGATGCGCGCGTGTTCGTCGCGTGTTTTTTCTTGCAGACATTCACCGTTATATCCTCAAGCCGCGAGCTTTCGCCCACGATCATACCCTCGTAAACCTTAACGCCGGGACCGATAAACAGCGTTCCGCGCTCCTGGGCGTTAAAAAGACCGTAAGTAATCGTCGTACCGTCCTCCCACGCTATAAGCGTACCGCGCGTCCTGCCCGTGAAATCGCCCTTGTACGGCTCGTACTTTTCCAAAATACTGTTTATAATGCCCGTACCCTTTGTGGCTGTAAGAAGCTCGCTTCTGTAGCCTATAAGACCTCTCGACGGAATAAGAAATTCAAGACGTGTGTAACCCTGCGCGGTCGGAGCCATATTTGTCATCTCGCCCTTGCGGCTTATAACGCCGTCCATTACCGTACCCGTGTACTCGTCCGGTACGTCCACCGTAAGGCGCTCCACAGGCTCGCACTTACCTCCGTCTATTTGCTTGTAGATAACGACGGGATTCGATACCTGGAACTCGTACCCCTCGCGGCGCATATTCTCTATAAGCACCGAAAGATGCAGCTCGCCCCGTCCCGACACGGTAAAGCTTTCTGTCGTGTCCGTTTCCTCCACGCGCAGACTGACGTTTGAGTCAAGCTCGCGAAACAGCCTGTCGCGCAGATGTCTTGACGTAACAAACTTACCGTCCTGACCCGCGAACGGACTGTCGTTGACGCTGAACGTCATGGACAGTACGGGATCGTCTATTTTAACGAACGGCAAAGCTTCGGGATTGTTCGCGTCACAGACCGTCTCGCCGATATTTATATCGGAAATACCCGATATCGCAACAACGTCTCCCGCGCCCACCTCGTCGCGCGGCGTTTTTTTAAGTCCCTCAAACGTGTAGAGCTTCGTCGCCTTCGCGTGCGTGACCTTACCGTCGTGACCGCATACGGAAAGCGGCATATTCACGCTTATCTTGCCGCGCTGTATTTTACCTACGGCTATTCTTCCCGTGTACTCGTCGTAATCAATGTTTGAAACAAGCATTTGGAACGGCGCGTCCTCCTCACATTCGGGGCAGGGGATATAATTAACTATAAGCTCGAACAAGTCCGTAAGATCGTCTTTCGGGCGCTCGGGATTGTACTCGGCGCTTGCCCAGCCGTCGCGTCCCGAAGCGTATATCACGGGCGTGTCAAGCTGTTCCTCCGTCGCGCCGAGGTCTATGAACAAATCAAGCACCTCGTCAACGACCTCGTAAGGTCTGGCGTTCGGGCGGTCAGCCTTGTTCACGACGATTATCGGCTTTAGGTCAAGCGAAAGCGCCTTTGAAAGCACAAAACGCGTCTGCGGCATACAGCCCTCGAACGCGTCCACCAAAAGCAGCACTCCGTCAACCATTTCAAGTCCGCGCTCCACCTCGCCGCCAAAATCGGCGTGTCCGGGCGTGTCGATAATATTTATTTTAACGTCCTTGTAGTAAAGCGACGTGTTTTTTGCGAGTATCGTTATGCCTCTTTCTCTTTCAAGGTCGTTCGAGTCCATAACGCGCTCGTCAACCTGTTCGTTCTCACGGAACGTTCCGCTCTGCGAGAGCATCGCGTCCACAAGAGTGGTTTTACCGTGATCCACATGGGCGATAATCGCTATATTTCGTATATTCTCTCTGCTTATCATAAAATTACCTCTTTTCCGTCGCCTATTATACACCCATTTTTATCGCGTGACAATATTTACGCCAAAAAACCATTATTATATACAAATTAATTATGCGAAACGATCTTAATTAGCGAAAAACAAGCCAAAAAAAATCAAAAAGGGTGCGAAAAATACGTTTCGCACCCCGAAATAAGTGTATTAACGCCGCAAATACGCGCAATTCGCGCCGCAATAAGTATCATTAACGCCGCAAATACGCGCATTTCGCGCTCATAAAACTAAATTATTCTTCGCTTTCCCCGTCATCGCCCGTCACAAGCTCCATTCTGTTGACAGACACCTCATATGCGGTTTTTGTCAGCGTTTCCTCCTCGCTTATGCGCTTTTGATACGTCCTCGACTGTATACGTCCCCAAATCTTCACGTTATCGCCGACGTTTAGATTTTTCGCGAATCTCGCGTTGCGTCCCCACGCTATAATCGGTATGTAGTCCGATTTGTTGTAGCTTCTGTTTACCGCGAGAAGAAGATCGGTTATTTCGCGTCCGAACGGCGTGGTGCGGTATACGGGCTTTTTGCATATAAATCCGTTAAGGTAAAGCGTGTTGGGATTTTTGTTGTCCGATTCCTCGTAATGCTCTATATCTTTTGCGAAAACAGTAAGCACAAGCCGATTGTCGCCGTTTTCATAACTGTTGTACGAACGGAACTGTCCCGAGACCTCTACCTTATCGCCCACGTTGTATTCGCCGTCCATTATCAGTCTTTCCGAAACCATTATACGCACATTGTCATCCGTGCCGCTAAGACGCGGTACGCGTATCGTGCAGGTATAAAATTTTTCGCCGTAAATCTCGTGATTAAATTGAAATTCGTCCTCGATTGCGCCTATAATTAACGCCTGATTATTGGTTATATTGTTATCCATAGGTATAAACCTCCTCTGTAGTAATTAAATATCTTTTATCATCAAGTTATATTTATTCCGATATCTTCATTTTTATTCTTAATTTATCACATTTTACATAATAGTATACCGATTATTTTGCGGCAATATTAAATATTATTATGCTCAAATATCATATTTATAATATTGTAACACACACCTAAAAATTTTGCAATACACCATTTCGTGACACTATCTTACGTATTTTACTCCTTTTACTTCAACTTTGCCTTGACAAAAACGCGCTAAAATGCGATAATTATTGAATAAGAATAATTTTCATAAAAAAACTAAGAAAAGGGTGTGCGAGAAATGACTGTCATTTCCGTTGTCGCTTTAATTTTGGGCGCTGCTGCGCTGTTTATGACATTTAAGGCGGAGTTTATCGTTAGTAAGCTGATGAAAAAGGAATGTGAAGAAAAAAACATTCTGCGAGTCAAGTACGCCGCGTTGGCATTGGCGGTAATCGCATTTTTTGCGGCTTTCCTGCTGGACTGAGGCGGCGCAATATAACGGCGTATTTACGGCGGGCGGCGTATCGACATCCCGAGGGCGACCGCAAGGGTCGCCCCTACATTAGATTTGTGCGCCGTAGGGGCTAACACCCCGTAGGGGCGGTCATTGGCCGCCCGCACTAAATCAACCAAACACATCCAAAAAGGAGAAAATATAAATGCAAGACAAAAACAACATCTCAAAAACCTACGACCCGTCCGAATTTGAGGACAGGATATACAACAACTGGGTAACGAAA
>CANQQW010000008.1 GCA_947626075.1 uncultured Clostridia bacterium | reverse complement strand
CCTTGTTAAAGGGAGGTGAATGACGCTTCAGCGTCATAGGCATAGAGCTTTGCTCGTATGCCGTAGCAAAAGGGACCGCCGAAGGCGGTGGAGGGATTCATTATAAAAATTAGAAAAAGCCTCACGTAGGGGCGACCCTTGCGGTCGCCCGAACAAAAAAAGGAGGGAACCACCATGCAATTCTGCCATTTACACACGCATACGGAATACAGCCTGCTTGACGGCGAAGCGAGCATAAAAAAACTCATCGCGCGCGTCAAGGAACTCGGCATGACCTCGTGCGCGATTACCGACCACGGCTCGATGTACGGGGTGGTTGACTTTTACCGTGAAGCAAAGGCGCAGGGTATTCATCCTGTAATAGGCTGCGAAACGTATATGGCGCCGCGTACGCGTTTTGATAAGGTGCATGACGTGGATAACAAGACGAGCCATCTCATTCTGCTTGCGGAAAACCAAACGGGGTACAAAAACCTGATAAAAATGATTTCAAGCGGATATACGGAGGGCTTTTACTATAAGCCGAGAATTGACTTTGACCTTTTAAAGGAACACAGCGAGGGCATAATCGCGCTCAGCGCGTGCATCGCGGGCGAGGTGCCGAAAGCGCTTTTGCGCGGCGATTATGAGGGAGCAAAAGAGATTGTGAGCAAATATGTGAAAGTCCTCGGCAAAGACAACTACTTTCTTGAAATACAAGACCACGGCATAGGCGAGGAAAAGCGCATAATTCCCGATATTATACGATTGTCGCGGGAAACGGGAGTGGGGCTTGTCGCCACGAACGATATTCACTACCTCAAAAAAGAGGACGCGAAATATCAGGACGTTTTGATGTGCATACAAATGGAAAAAAAGGTCACCGACCCGGACAGAATGAAGTTTGAGACGAACGAATTTTATATAAAGTCCCCCGAGGAAATGTCAGACCTTTTTGAATATATTCCCGAAGCGGTTGAGAACACGCAGAAAATAGCCGACAGGTGCAATGTGGAGTTTGACTTTAACACGCGCCACCTCCCCTCGTTTGACGTACCCGAGGGCAAGGACGCGTTCGCTTACTTAAAGGAGCTTTGCGATGCGGGACTTAAAAACCGTTACAGCCCCGTGACGGACAAGCTGAAAAAACAGCTTGACTATGAGCTTGGCGTCATCAAAAGCATGGGCTTTGTGGATTACTTCCTTATCGTTTGGGACTTTATCCGTTTCGCGAAGAACAACGGCGTAATGGTCGGACCCGGGCGCGGAAGCGCGGCGGGAAGCCTTGTTTCGTACTGCCTCGGAATAACGATGGTTGACCCTGTAAGGTACAATTTGTTCTTTGAGCGCTTTTTAAATCCCGAGCGCGTAAGTATGCCCGATATAGACATCGACTTTGCGCCGGAGGGACGGCAAAAGGTAATAGAATACGTCGTCCGTAAGTACGGCGAAGCTCAGGTCGCTCAGATTATAACATTCGGCACAATGAAAGCGAAGCTCGCCATACGCGATGTAGGACGTGCGCTTGACATACCGTACGCCGAGGTGGACAGAGTAGCGAAGCTTGTCCCGTTCGACCTTAAAATGACGATACAGAAAGCGCTTGACATAAGCTCCGAGCTTAAAACGCTTTACGAAAACGAGCCTAAAATAAAGGAGCTTCTTAACACATCTATGGCGCTCGAGGGACTTCCGCGCCACGCGTCCACGCACGCGGCTGGCGTTGTCATAACGAGCGAACCTATGGTAAATTACGTGCCGCTTCAGTTAAATACAGAAAATTTTATAACGACGCAGTTCACAAAGGACACCGTTGAAAGCCTCGGACTTCTCAAAATGGACTTTTTGGGACTGAGGAACCTTACCGTGATTGAAAACGCGGTAAAAATTATAGAAAAAAACAGAGGCGTAAAAATAGATACGGATAACCTTGACTTTGAGCGTAAAGAAGTCTACGACCTGATTGCGTCGGGCAATACGGACGGAGTATTCCAGCTTGAAAGCGCGGGTATGCAGTCTTTCATGCAGGAAATGCGGCCGTCGTGCTTTGAGGATATAATAGCGGGCATATCGCTTTACCGTCCCGGACCTATGGAGCAGATACCGAGGTATCTGAGCAACAAGAGCCGACCCGAGAATATAAAGTACAAGCACCCGCTGCTTGAGGGAATTTTAAACAATACCTACGGCTGTATAATTTATCAGGAGCAGGTGCTTGAAATAGTGCGCACGCTCGCGGGCTATTCTCTCGGCAAGGCGGATTTGATGCGCCGTACCATAAGCAAGAAGAAAGCCGACCAAATGGAGATAGAACGCAGAAACTTTATCTACGGCAGCGAGGACGGCGAAATACCGGGCTGTATCAAAAACGGCATAGACGAAAAAACGGCTGCCGCGATTTTCGACGAGATAAGCGATTTCGCGAACTACGGCTTTAATAAATCCCACGCGGCGGCATACGCTGTTGTGGCGTACCAGACCGCGTACTTAAAGACGTTTTACCCCGTTGAATATATGGCTTCGCTCATATCGAGCATAGACGACCTTGACAAGATTAACCACTATATAGCGAACTGCAAGGAAATGGGCATAGACCGTCTGCCGCCCGATGTGAACAAGTCCGAGGATACTTTCACTGTCGAAAACGGAAGCATCCGCTTCGGCTTGTCCGCGGTAAAAAACGTCGGACGGGCTATGATAATAAATCTTGTAAACGAGCGCGATAATAACGGCGAGTTTAAAACGTTTTCAGACTTTTTGGAACGCATGACGGGACTTGATTTAAATAAGCGCGCTTTGGAGGGACTTATATCGTGCGGCGCGTTCGACTCTATGGGCATTAAGCGCGCGCAGCTTATGACCGTGTACGAAAGAGCGCTTGACGGAGCCGCGCGCGAGGCGCGCGAAAACGTTGCGGGACAGATGTCTCTGTTTGATTCCGCCGATGAAGTTACGGAAATGGAATTTCCGAACATTCCCGAATACGACAAAAAGATGATACTTAAAATGGAAAAGCAGTCCACGGGCATGTACTTCTCGGGACATCCCATGGAGGAATACGCGGATAAAATAAAGAAACTTACAAAGTATAATATAAGCGACGTTTTAACGAGCGTGCATCGTGACGATGAGGGCAACTACCATGCCGTTGAGGGCGGCATACGCGACGGGGACATGATAGTTATATGCGCCGCGATAGCGTCAAGGAAGAACAAAACGACGCGCGCGAACGCGCAGATGGCGTTTCTGACGCTCGAGGACGTGTACGGAAGCGTGGAATGTCTTGTATTCCCGAAAGTACTCGCCGACTACTCGAATATTTTGATTGAGGATAATCTTATAGCGGTATCGGCGCGCCTGAGCATACGCGAGGACGAGGAGCCGAAGCTTTTGATGCAGTCGGCGCTGCCTATAGACGAGGCGCTTGAGCGGCGCAAAGAACCCAAAAGACTTTATATACAGCTCGAAACCCGAAGCGACGAAGCGCTGAAAAAGGTTGAGGAAAGCCTTGCGCCGTACCGAGGCGACATGGAGGTAAGGCTGTTCTTCGCCGACACGAAAAAAATGGCGGCGGCGCCGCGCAGACTGTACTTTAACGGCACAGCCGGAGCCGTCGAGGATTTGAAAAATATATTCGGCGCGGACAACGTAAGGGTAAAATAACCAAAACATACAAAAAACATACAAAAGCGGAGCGATATTTTTTACTGTATTTACTCTTGCAAAATTCATAAAAATGCTATATTATAGAATAAGATGCAATTTGTATGATTTCAGACGAGACGAGGTAGAGATTATGGATGAATATATTGTAATTAAGGCGCTTGAAAACGGCGTCAATATAATAGGGCTTACGAGAGGTCCCGACACGAAATTTCATCATACGGAAAAGCTGGATAAAGGCGAGGTATATATAGCGCAGTTTACCGAGATTACCTCGGCTGTTAAAATAAACGGCGCCGCCGAAATATACACCAAGCACGGCAAAGTCATGTCGGACGCAAGGAAGTAGCCCGCGCGCGGAGGTCAGTATATGTGGACGGTAGTATATGTGTCACAGTCTATAGAAACGTCAAAGAAGCTTATAGACGTGCTTTTAAATAACGGTGTAATTTCAAAATTAAGGCGCGGCGGCGCCGCTGACTGCGACGACGGCTGCTACGAGGTTCTTGTACCCGGTACGGAGCTTGAAGCGGCGCAGAATTTGATTTTTGAAAGCGACTTGTTTTAAAATATGTGGGAGGGTAACAATTATGGAGAATAAGAATGTAAGAACAATAGGCGTTCTGACGAGCGGCGGCGACGCGCCCGGCATGAACGCGGCGATACGCGCGGTTGTCAGAGTAGGCTCGTATTACGGACTGAAAGTATTCGGCGTAAGACGCGGATATAACGGACTTATAAACGGCGAGTTGGTAGAAATGAACGCGAGAAGCGTTTCCGAAATACTCCAACGCGGCGGAACAATACTGCAAACCGCGCGCTGCCTGGAATTTAAGGAACCGGCGGGCGTAAAGAAAGCGGTGGAGATAGCGAAAGTATTCGGACTTGACGGACTTATCGTTATCGGCGGCGACGGATCGTTTCGAGGCGCGAGGGACCTTTGCGCCGCGGGACTTCCCACGATAGCGATGCCCGGAACCATAGACAATGACATAAGCTGCAGCGAATACACCGTCGGTTACGACACCTGCCTTAACACCGTTAAGGACGCTGTAGACAAAATAAGAGACACCGCGCAGAGCCATGAGCGCTGCTCCATAATCGAGGTTATGGGACGAGCTGCGGGATATATCGCTATTCAGGCGGGTATCGCGTGCGGCGCGGAGGTAATTCTTGTTCCCGAACGTGAATGGAGCTTTGACGAGGACGTGCTCCGCCCCATTCTCGAAAGTAAGTCGAGGGGAAGAAAGCACTCTATCATAATCGTTGCCGAGGGTATAGGCGGCGTTATCGAAATGGCAAAGGAAATAGAGGAAAAGACAGGTATCGAATCGAGAGCGACTATTTTGGGACACGTACAGCGCGGCGGAAGCCCGACCGTGCGCGACAGAGTTGTGGCAAGCGAAATGGGCGGCATGGCTGTGGAGCTTTTGCTTGCCGGAAAACAGAACAGAATCGTATGCATGCGCGACCACATTATCACGGACGTTGATATCGACGAGGGACTTAACATGAAAAAAACACTGCCGCAGCAGCTCGTTGACCTGTCAAAGAAACTGTCTGTATAAAGCAGCATAAGGGCGGATATTTTTCCGCCTTTTATTGTCCGAACAAACAAATATATATAAAAAGCAAATAAAAGGAGGTTAATATGAGAAGAACAAAAATCATCTGCACAATGGGACCCGCCACGGACAGCGAGGAAACTCTGCGCGACCTGATGATAGCGGGTATGGACGTAGCGCGCTTAAACTTTTCGCACGGAACGCACGAGGAAGCGCTTGAACGGATCAACCGTATCAAGAAAGTGCGTGAGGAGCTCGATATCCCTGTCGCCATACTCCTCGATACCAAGGGACCCGAAATACGTATCAAGGACTTCCGCGAGGGCAGCGTAACGCTCACCGAGGGACAGAAGTTCACGCTCTGCACCGAGGACGTGGAGGGCGACGAAACACAGGTCTCGATTACATACGCGGATCTTCCCAAGGATATAAAGAAAGGCACGAGAATACTTATCGACGACGGACTTATCGAAATGGAAGCGATAAGCATAAAAAGCACCAAGATAGTATGCGAGGTAAAAAACGGCGGCGTTATTTCCAACAAGAAAGGCGTAAACGTACCGAACGTGTCGCTTTCGATGCCGTATATGAGCAAGAAGGACGTTGAGGACATACTCTTCGGTATCGAGCAGGACGTTGACTTTATCGCCGCGTCGTTCGTGCGCACCGCAAACGACGTTCTTGAAGTACGGCACCTGCTCGAAAAGAACGGCGGCTCGGACATAAACATAATCTCCAAGATAGAGAACGCGGAGGGCGTCGAAAACATAGACGCGATAATCCGCGCGTCCAACGGTATCATGGTAGCGCGCGGCGACATGGGCGTTGAGATTGCAATGGAGGACTTGCCGGTAATTCAGAAGCAGCTCATAAAGCAGACGTACAGAGCGGGCAAGGTCGTTATAACGGCTACCCAGATGCTCGACTCCATGATACGCAACCCGCGCCCGACGCGAGCCGAGACAACCGACGTCGCGAACGCCATTTACGACGGCACAAGCGCCATTATGCTTTCGGGCGAAACGGCGATAGGCAAGTACCCCGTGGAAACGGTAAAGACTATGGCTACAATAGCCGAGCGTACGGAAAAAGAAATAAACTACGTAAAGCGTCTTGAAAATATGGACTTTGACTCTCGCATGGACGTTTCCAACGCGATAAGCCACGCCACCTGCACCACGGCGCACGATTTGCGCGCGGCTGCCGTAATAGCGCTCACGTATTCGGGCGGCACGGCGCTTCAGCTTTCAAGGTTCCGCCCCGCCTGCCCGATCATCGCTCCGACGCTGAGCGTGAAAGCGAGACGGCAGCTCAATCTTTCATGGGGCGTCATACCGATAATGAGCGAGGCGAGAAGCAATACGGACGAGCTTTTTGACCACGCGGTAGAGTGCGCTCAGACGACCGGACTTGTTAAGGACGGAGATCTTGTCGTTATCACCGGCGGCGCGCCTATGGGCATTTCCGGCACGACAAACATAATGAAAGTCCATTTGGTAGGTCATATACTGGTAAGCGGCAAGGGTATGACGAAGCTGCACAAGACCGCCAACGTGTGCGTCGCCACCGACGCGCAGATGCTTTCCAAGACGTTTAACGAGGGTGACATCCTCGTGACAACGGAAGTGACTATGGATATGATTCCCGTGCTTAAAAAAGCGTCGGGCATCGTGTCCGAGGAAAAGGGCGAATCCTCAAACGCGGTAATTCTCGCTATGGCTCTCGACATCCCCGTGATTACCGAGGCTACGGGCGCGACGAAGATATTAAAGAGCGGTACGACGATTACCATAGACGGCGGTCACGGACTTGTCTATTCGGGAACGGAAAATCTATTGTAGGACGTGATATTATGTCATACACAAGCGAAACATATTTAACCGTACGTTACGCGGAAACGGATATGATGGGAATAGTGCATCATTCGCGCTATTACCCGTGGTTCGAGCAAGCTCGCACGGATTTCATAAAGCAAATCGGCATAACCTATAGCGAAATGGAGAAACGCGGTATACTCCTCCCGCTCACCGAAACGGGCGCGAAGTATTATTACGGGCTTAAATACGAGGACGAGGTTCTTGTAAAATGCTCCCTCGTAAAGCTCACGGTTGCGCGGTGCGAGTTTGAATACGAGGTATATAAGCTGCCGGAGATGAAGCTTATGACGACGGGCAGAACGTGTCATGGCTTCGTCGGAGCCGACTTTGTGCCGATAAACCTGAAAAAACTGCACCCCGACATATGGGAAGGCTTAAACTCGCTTATGAGCGGGGAGGCGGAGCAATGAAAATAGTGATTCTTGACGCGAAAACCCTCGGCGATGATATGGAATTTTCACAATTTGAAAAGCTGGGCGAGGTAAGCGTGTACCAAACAACTCCGCCGATGCTTTTGGAGGAGCGCATAAGGGACGCGGAGGTTATAATCGTAAACAAGATAAAGCTTAACGCGCTTAACCTTAAAAACGCTAAAAAACTGCGTCTTATATGCGTAACCGCGACCGGCTACGACAATATAGACGTAAACTACTGCTGGCGCGAGGAAATAGGCGTGTGCAACGTGCGCGGCTACTCGACCGATTCCGTCGCGCAGCTTACGGTGTCTATGGCGCTCGCGCTTATGACGCGTCTTGAGGAGTTTGACAGATACGTAAAAAGCGGCAAATACGCCGCCGGCGGAGTACAGAACCATTTAAAGCCGTATTTTCATGAAATGACCGATAAGACGTGGGGCATAATAGGCTATGGCAACATAGGCGCGCGCGTGGCGCGCATAGCCCATACACTCGGCTGCCGCGTGCTTATAAATCCGCACAGGATAAAAGAGGGAACCGACCATGTGACGCTCGATGAGCTTTGCGGGGAATCGGATATAATTTCGATCCACGTCCCCTTAACGGCGGAAACAAAGGGCATGATTGACGAAGAACATATAGCCATGATGAAAGACGGCGCGATATTTATAAACGTTTCGCGCGGAGCCGTAGCCGACGAGAAAGCGCTTACCCGGGCGTTTGAAAACGGCAAACTCGGCGGACTCGGTATCGACGTTTACTCCGAGGAACCGATAACGGCAAAAAGTCCGTATAACAGAATACTCGATAAGAAAAACGTAATATTCACGCCGCATATGGCGTGGGGCGCTTACGAGGCGCGCCGCCGCTGTATGGACGAGATTTTTAAAAATATAGAAACATTTCTTATGGGCGGCGTGCGTAACAGAGTTGATTTAAGCAGACACACCCCGTAACGCGGGGAAATAAAAAAGCAGGGACAATTTATTTAATGTCCCTGCTTTTTGTTATATCTTATTTTCTCCAAATTTTAGAGCTTCGTTCGAGTATTCCGTTTACCAGCGCGAGAACAACGCCGTAATTTGTGATAGGCACACCGTTTTCCTCGCAAAATTCAATTCTGTTATTCATCGAGCGCGAGTTGATCATGCAGCCGCCGCAGTGGATAACAAGGTCGTAATCGGATAAGTCTTTCGGGAAGTCCTGATGCACATAGTAGTCAAACTCAAGCTTTTTGCCCGTGAATTTTTGCAAAAGACGCGGTATTTTAACCCTGCCTATGTCCTCGTGCGAGCTGTTGTGCGTGCAGGCCTCCGCCATAAGTATTCTGCTTCCGTCCTTGAGGGAGCGAACAGCGTCCGCGCCCTTTATCAGTTTGGAAAGGTCGCCTTTCATGCTCGCCATCATCATTGAAAACGACGTGAGCGGTATGTCCTCCGGCACGACTTTTGCGACGTAGGCGAACGCCTGCGAATCGGTAACCACAAGGTCGACCTTGTTAAGCTCCCGAAGCGTTTCTTCAAGCTCCGTATCGCGTACCGCAACGGCTTTCATGCCGTGGTCGAGACAGTCGCGTAAAAACTGCACCTGCGGCAGTATGAGCCTGCCCTTTGGAGCCTCGGAATCTATCGGTATCACCATAACGACCGTCGAGCCGGGCGGCAAAAGACCGCCTACCATTGTATCGTCCTGCGGCTTTATATCCTCCAGGAGTCTTGCCAAAAGGGTACGCAGCCTCTCAATCGAAGAAATGTCGCGCACCGATACCGAAACGGCGTCGGGGTATTTCTCTTTTAAGTCTGATTCGCCCAAATCCGACTTTGTAAACACAAGCAAATGCTTTATATGCTTTTTTTCAAACCGTTCCCGCATATCCGCGTAAGCTTTCTCGTCAAAATCGTCCGCCGCGGCGGCGTATAAGGCGAAGTCGGTCTGCTCCAGTATCTTTTCCGTTTTCGCGGTGCGCTTTTCGCCTATCTCGCTGACGTCGCCCAGCCCCGCCGTGTCCGTCAGCGCGACGGGACCGTAGGGTATAAGCTCCATAGCCTTTGTCACCGGGTCTGTCGTAGTACCTTTTTTTTCGGATACTATCGCCATATCCTGACCTATGAGCGCGTTGAAAAGCGAGGACTTTCCCGCGTTTGTGTTCCCGAAAACCGATATATGCGTTCTGAACGCCAAAGGCGTTTTCATAATGATCCCTCCCTGATAATCCGATAAATAAAAACAGGGAAGCCCGTGAGAACGTCCCTGTTCCGTGCCGATAGTCGTTATTTTGCGCCGTTTACCGTAAGCGCCGTAGTGTCAACGTTAAGATTTACGCCCTCGTAAAGCGTGGAGCTTGTGACGCTGCCGCTTTCGTCCGCCTTGTCGATGCGCAGCGAGGTATCGTAGCCAAGCTCCGTGTTATAGCCGTTTGCGAGACTGAATTTTCCGCCCTTGCCGTCAACGGAGCGGAATGTCAGCTTCAGAGCCTTGCCGTCTTTCGCCGCCGCGCTTAACGGATCGACCGTAACAAAAACAGCTTTCAGCCTGTCATTGAGCTTTGTATTCACGCCCGACGTAACCTTATCCACACTTTCCGTACCGTTTACAAGCTGCGCCTCGGTAAACTCAAAATGCTCCGTATCATAAAGCAGCGTGGCAGTTACGCACGATATAAAGCCGCCTTCCGGCAGACTGCTCGCTTCTATGTAAATGTCAACCGTATCGCCCGCCGCCGCTTCGGTCTTGTCCGATGAGAGCGTGTAAGCGGGCAGGCTTTCGCGCTCCTTTTCGCTGTCCTCCGTCGTGATTGTGACAGTGCGCGTCTCATCCTCCCATTTTACGTCCGCGCCCATAGCCTCGCTTATCGCGCGAAGCGGTATCATTGTTCGTCCCGTTTCCTCCGTGATTATTGGAGAGATGTCGAGCGCGACGGATTTTTCGGAAGCGTTTGCTGTATCGGCGACTTTCATCACGCTGCCGCCGACTGTAAGCGTCACGAGCGTGTCCGCCTTTTCGACCTCCACCGTTTTCGTCTCGTCGTCCCACGTCACCTTAGCGCCCATTGCTTCAAAAACTCCTCTCGCCGGAACGAGCGTGTACCCCTCGCCCATAATCACGGGCTGTTGGTCGGCAAACGTTATAAGCGCCGAGTTTATAAACACCTCCGGCGCCTCGTCGGCGAGGGCGGGAGAGGCGAGCGCCGAAAGAGCGGTTAATATAATCGTAATTAGAGGTTTTCTCGTACTAATTAAAGGTTTTCTTGTAATAGTTAATGGTTTTCTCTTCATATTTGGTCGTCCTTAATAATAAAATCACTGTAATTTTAACATAAAAAAACGAAATATACAATAAAAAAATGAAAATTTATATGGCATTGAAGCAAAAAATGTAGTATACTATAGATATATAAGCCTAAAAAATACGAAAGGAAAACCGACATGGACGCATTTCTCGACTACGTTATAAAGTACATTCAGCTGCTCCGTATAAGCGATTTTATAGACATTTTAATAGTGGCTGTAATTTTGTATTACCTTATAAATTTAATACGCGAAACGCGCGCAATGCAGCTTGTAAAGGGCATTATAGTGCTGTTTATAGTGTTTTTTATCAGTCAATGGCTGAACCTTAACGCGCTAAATTACATACTCGGCGGGGCGATGCAGATAGGCGCTTTCGCGATTGTTGTCATCTTCCAGCCGGAGCTTAGGAACCTTTTGGAACGCATGGGACGCATAAACGTCGGCAACATTATAGATCTTGCCGCGGACACTTCCGACGACGCTGTGCAGCGCGTGATAGAGTCCATCGCGGCCGCCGCGGCAAATATGTCGGAGAGCAAAACGGGCGCGCTTATCGTGCTGGAACGTTCGACGCGTCTGGGCGAATTTATAAGCACGGGTACAATGCTTGACGCCAACGTTTCAAGCGGACTTTTGGAAAATATATTTGTACCGAATACTCCTCTTCATGACGGCGCGGTTATAATCAGAAACAATAAAATCGTAACGGCGGGATGTCTTTTGCCGCTTACCGCGAACAACAATCTTTCCCGCGACTTAGGCACGCGCCACCGCGCGGCGATAGGATTAAGCGAGGTAACGGACGCGGCGGTAATAGTCGTAAGCGAGGAAACGGGTAAAATTTCCATAGCCTTAAACGGCTCGCTTACCCGTAATCTGACCAAGGACTCGCTTACAAAGGCGCTGACTAAGATAATGAGCCAGCGAACTCCGTCGCAGCCGAAGATAGACAAAATCATGTTCTGGAGGTCAAAATGATGAACTCTAAAGGAAAAAACAGACCGCATACGCAAAAAGTAAAGACAATCGCGCTTTCGATTTTTTTGGCGATGATAGTATGGCTTATGGTTATGCTGCTTACCGACCCCGATATAACCACCACCGTGTCCAATCTTGACGTGAGGTTTGCGGGCGAGGCGGCACTTCGCGAAAAATCTCTCGCCGTAACGGGCAAGGACTCTATACCGCCGCTTTCTGTAGTGGTTACGGGTAAGCGCAGCGATTTAATGAGAAATATGGACGGCATATATGTGCAGGTGGATTTGAGCGATATAAACTCGGTGGGCGAATATAATCTTACGGGTACAATCTCTATACCGAGCACGCGCATAAAGGTGGAAAGAGAACGGTACGGCGATATTCCGATAACGATAGAACCGCTTACAACAAAAGAAATAGACGTCACCGTAAAGCAGACAGGCAGCGTAAAGGATAAGCTTGTACAGTCCGTAATTTCCGACCCGCGCGTAACTATAATGGGAGCCGAAAGCGAGATGGAAAAAGTAGAAGGCGCTGTCGCGACGGTGGATATATCCAATATGCGCGAGGATAATATCATGGAGGTAAGCTATCTTCTTACGGATGCGTCAGGCGCGCTGATTAACGAGAACGAAACGCTTGAAAGCATGAATTCCAACGTAATCGTAACCAACACCGTTTACGATATTGCTTCACTGCCGGTAACGCCCAAGCTTACGGAGGAATTGAGCAAAAATTATATATTAAAGACAAACGAAACCACTGTAACACCGACTGCTGTGACAGTCGGCGTAAAGGACAGCGCTCAAGGCTCCGTAACGGCTGTTATAGATAAGCCAAACGGCGGCGAAGGCGAATATAGAGTAGAAGGCGGCGAAGGCGTATATGTGCCGCCGGAAAGCGCGCTGGTCAAGGTCAAGCCTGAAATCGTGCGTAAGGAAACGGCGCAGATTGACCTTGCGGTAGAAGCGGAAAACGTTCCTGAGGGAACGAGCGCGAAAGTCGAAGGCAATGTCACAGCCACGGTCACAGGCGCGGAAGGCACGCTTAACGCGGATAACGTAAAGGCGTCGGTAGACCTTGAGGGACTCTCAAAGGGTACGTACTTGCTTCCCGTGAATATTTACGGCGACAATATCAGCGCCGAAGGCGAATACACCATTAATGTGACTATAGAATAACAGGAGGAAACAATGGCGGATAAACTGGTAAGAGGAAACAGCGCGGACGGCGCGGTAAGAGTTTTCGCGGCTGTAACGACAGACCTCGTAAACGAGGCGCGGCGTATACACGGCACGTACCCCGTCGCAACCGCGGCACTCGGCAGACTGCTTACGGGAGCGGCTATTATGGGCGCAGCGGGACTTAAAAGCGAAACGGACAGTATCACTCTCCAAATAAAGGGCGAGGGCGATATAAAAGACCTTGTGGCGGTATCGGACTGCAATGGTAAGGTGCGCGGGTACGTTTCAAACCCGTATGTTGAAAGACCGTTGAATAAGAAAGGTAAACTCGACGTAGGCGGAGCGATAGGCGGCGGATACTTGAGCGTCGCGCGCGACTTGGGACTTAAGGAGCCGTATATAGGACAAATACCGCTCGTTACGGGCGAAATAGCGGAGGATTTGACATATTACTTCGCAAAAAGTGAGCAGATACCTACATCAATCGCGCTCGGCGTGCTTGTGGACACCGACGGCAGCGTAATCTCGGCGGGCGGATTTATGATACAGCTTATGCCCGAAGCTACCGAGGAAATGGCGGAACAGTTAGAAGAAATACTTAAATCAGTACCCCCGGTAACAGCGATGATAAGCGGCGGTATGACCGCGGAAGATATGATTTTCCGCGTAAGCGATGGTTTTTCCATGCTTTGCGAAAATAACGCTCTCACTCCCGAATATAAATGTACATGCTCGAAAGAGCGTATGGAGAGAGCGCTTGTGTCGATAGGCAGAGAGGAGCTGCAGTCGATTATCGACGAGCAGGGAGAGGCGGAGCTTACCTGCCGTTTCTGCGACAATAAGTATTTGTTTGATAAAAACGAGCTTACGGAGCTTTTAAAGCAAGCAAAGGGATAAGAATTTAAATTTTAGTAAAAAATGCTTGACAACATGGAATAAAATTTATATAATGGATAAGGTGTCTATTATTAAAACAGTAATAAAGACGGTCAATCGGGACCGGAGATAAGCAGAGGAGGTGCTGTAACAATGAAAATGACTTTTCAGCCTAAAAAGCGTCAAAGAGCTAAAGAACACGGCTTCAGAAAGAGAATGTCTACAAAATCAGGAAGAAAGATTTTATCCCGCAGAAGAAGGATAGGCAGAAAGAAGCTGTCTGCGTAATATATGGAGGCTTGGGCAGGAAGTGAGGACGAATTCTTTACTTGCTGCCTCTTTTTTCATAGTATGACGAGGTGTTATAATGAAGAACACTCAGAGGCTAAAGATGAACCGCGATTTCAGACGCGTATACAGAAGCGGTAATTTCGTCGGCGGCTACACGGTCGTGTACGCGCGTAAAAACAAATACCCCTTTAACCGTCTTGGGCTTACGGCGGGTAAGACGACGGGTAAAGCTGTGGTGCGTAACCGCTTAAAGCGGCTTATGCGCGAAAGCTACAGGTTACTGGAGGACGATATTAAAAAGGGATACGACATTGTGATAGTCGCACGGGGAAGAGCGGTCGGAAAAACGCTTTTCCAGATAAAGAAAGATATAGATTACGCTATCGGCAAATTGAATTTAAAGCAGAAATGCGGAGAAACAAAAAATGAAGAAAATTTTAATCGCAATGATTGATTTTTACAGACACCGAATTTCACCGTATAAGGGCGGGGGCTGCTGCCGCTTTATCCCGACCTGTTCACAGTACGCAAGAGAGGCGATTGAAAAATACGGTGCGCTGTACGGGACGTATCTCGCCGCAAGACGGATTTTAAAGTGCCATCCCTTTCACAAAGGAGGCTATGACCCGGTTCCCGACAGACATAAAGGCAGCGGAGAGGAAAAATAAGACGTATGTTTGAGTATCTTATAACGCGGCCGATGGGCTTTATCATAGAGAATATCTATAATATTGTCGCGAACTACGGTATCGCGATAATCATTTTTACGGTAATCATAAAAATGATACTGATCCCGCTTAACGTAAGGTCGCAGAAGGCTATGCGGAAGCAGCAAAAGGTACAGCCTATCATAATGGAGCTTCAGAAAAAGTATGCGAACGATCAGGAGAAGCTTCAGCGTGAGATGTTAAAAATTTACAAGGAAAATAACATAAGCATGGCGGGAGGCTGTCTGCCGATGCTTATACAGTTCCCGATACTTATCGGCTTGTATCAGGTTATTCAAAAGCCTCTGACATATCTGCTTCATGTCAACTGGGGCGATTTGGACAACATGACGAACCCGCTTGTTACCGAGGTGCTGCGTCTGAGGGACGCTATGATAAATTTAGGCTATAACCTCGGCAGTTACGCGGAAGCTACGGCTAAGATGATTGTAAAATCAGGTCAGATACAACTGTCCAAATGGGCTGAAACGATAGGCGCGGCGGGCAGCGCGCTTGACGGAGTTACGGGCGGTACACATCCGTGGGTGATTAATTTTAATTTCTTCGGAATTGACCTTTCCAACGCTCCCTCGGCGGCGTTCTCGAGAATTATGGCGCTTGATTTCTCGCAATGGGGAATTATCGCGCTGCTTATCATACCGATTCTTGCGGTTATAGCGTCGATAGTTTCGATGAAAGTTACACAGGCTCAGACCGGACAAAAAAAGGACAAGTCCGATGAGAACAATCAGGCGGCGCAAATGTCAAAGTCAATGACGTATATGATGCCCGTAATGACGGCGTTTTTTACCATAACATTACCGGCAGGTCTCGGACTTTACTGGATAATAAGCTCTGTTGTACAAATCGTGCAGCAGCTTGCGCTGAACTTTTATTTCGATAAGAAAGGGGAAGATGTAGTTGTCACAGTACCGGAAAAGAAGCAAATACACGGAAAAAAGCGGAAAAAATAAGGAGGCTGCTATAGAGGCGGCGCTCGCGGAATTGGGCGCAAAGCGCGAAGAGGTTGATATAGAGGTTATAGACGCCGGTTCAAAGGGATTTTTAGGTATCGGAGCAAGAGACGCGCGCGTAAAGGTAACGCTTAAAAACGCGGGAACAGACGAGGTAAAGGAAAACGCGCATAGCGCGGCGAAGCCGGATAAGGTAAAAACGCCGAAAACGGAGAAAGTAAAGAAGCAGCCGTCGGAAAACGGCGTGGCGGAGGATGCTAAGAAGTTCCTCGCGGACATTTTCGCGGCTATGAATTTGGAAGTGGAAATCGACGCGAGAATGGATGAAGGCTCTGTGCAAATCGACCTTTCGGGCGATAATATGGGTATTATTATCGGAAAGAGAGGGGATACTCTCGACAGCTTGCAGTACCTTACGTCGCTTGTGGTAAATCAGCGCAGCGATGACTATATAAAGGTTTCGATAGACACGGAGAATTACCGTGAAAAGCGCACAGAGGCGCTTTTGGCACTGTCTAACCGTCTTGAGGAAAAGGTTACAAGAACAGGTAAAAAGTTCACGCTTGAACCTATGAATCCGTATGAGAGACGCGTAATTCACTCGAATTTGCAAAGCAGCGAGACCGTAACGACTTATTCCATAGGTCAAGAGCCGTACAGAAAGGTAGTAATCGCGCCAAAGGGCGCGAAGTACAAAAAGGACGGTTACAAAAAGAGAAACCGTTCACGCAAGCCCAAAAGTACGCCGCCGGTAAAAACCGAGAATACGGAGTATACTCCCGTAACGTACAAGGCTGATTTTAAGCCTACTCAGCATAAGGCGGAGTACAAGAACTTTGAGGACTATCTCGCCGCGCATCAGAGCGAAAATACAGAGGAATAAATACAATAAAAAGAAGCCGCACGCGGCTTCTTTTTATTGTATTGACGTTTTTCGGACTAATAATAAAATTGACAAAATTTAACTGCTGATATATAATATTGAATATATAATAAAATCATTGCGGGGGAAAGAAAATGAAAGTCGAATTAAGGTATCTGGAACGTCTGTCGGAGCTGTATCCGACCATAGACAGCGCGTCCACCGAGATAATCAATTTACAGTCGATACTGAATTTACCGAAAGGAACGGAGCACTTTCTGTCCGATTTGCACGGAGAGTACGCCGCGTTTTCGCATGTTTTAAGGAACGGTTCGGGCGCGGTGCGCAAGAAGATTGACGATGTTTTCGGACACACTTTGAGCCAAAAGGATAAGCGCGAGCTTGCGTCGCTTATCTATTACCCGCGTCAGAAAATGGACTATATGCGTTCTCTCGGTGAGGATACGGCAAACTGGTACAGAATAATGCTGTATCGTCTTATAGAGATATGCAAGGTCGTTTCCTCGAAGTATACACGCTCAAAGGTGCGCAAGGCGCTGCCGCAGGCGTACGCGTATGTTATTGAGGAGCTTATAACGGAGAAGCCGGAGGTTTTAAACCGCGGCGCGTATTTTGACGAGATAGTGAATACCATTTTGGAAGTAGGCAGCGCGGAGAAGTTTATTTTCGCGATGGCGGAGCTGATACAGCGTCTTGTAGTGGACCATTTGCATATTTTAGGCGACATATACGACCGCGGCAGCGGCTCGCATAATATTATGGATAAGCTTTGCACCTACCATTCGCTCGACATTCAGTGGGGAAATCATGACGTAATGTGGATGGGCAGCGCGGCGGGCAATACGGCTTGCATCGCGAATATAATACGGAACAGTCTGCGATACGGTAATATAGACGTTCTGGAGGACGGTTACGGTATAAACATGATACCGCTTGCCACGTTCGCGATGAGCACATACGCGGACGACGACTGCTCATGCTTTACGATAAAGAGAGTGGGTAAGCGCGCGGGCGACGTGTCGGACAACGACTTGGAAATGAAAATGCACAAGGCGATTACGATAATACAGTTTAAGCTGGAGGGACAGCTTATATCGAAGTACCCCGAGTTTAACATGGATGACAGAAAATTGCTGCATAAAATTAATTTTGAGAACGGCACGGTGGAACTTGGGGGAAAAGTGTACCCGATGAAAGATATGAATTTCCCGACCATAGACCCCGAAAATCCGTACGAGCTGAGCGAGCGCGAAAGCGAGGTAATGGAGAAGCTGCGCGCCGCGTTTATACGCTGCCAGAAATTACAGCGCCACACGGATTTGTTGATGAAAAAAGGCAGCCTCTACAAGACATACAACGGTAATCTGCTGTTCCACGGCTGTGTGCCGTTAAACAAGGACGGCAGCTTCCGCGAGGTGCGTATAAACGGAAAATTATACGGCGGAGCGAAGCTTTATAACGCGCTTGAATCCGACGCGCGCAAGGCGCTTACGTCTCTTGACCGTAATGACCGCATACGCGGCGGGGACATACTGTGGTATTTGTGGAACGGACCTGATTCGCCGCTTTTCGGACGCGACAAAATGACAACGTTTGAGCGTTACTTCATCGAGGATAAAGAAACGCACAAGGAAGGTAAGAACCCGTATTATACGTTTATTGAAAATGAGGAGGTCGCGAACAGGATTTTGCGCGAGTTCGGGCTTGACGAAACGGGACATATAATAAACGGTCATGTGCCGGTGCATCAGAGCGAGGGTGAAAATCCGCTTAAATGCGGCGGCAAGGTAATTATGATTGACGGCGGCTACTCAAAGGCATACCATGAGCTTACAGGTATAGCGGGGTACACGCTGACGTACAATTCCTACGGTCTTACGCTTACCGCGCACGAGCCGTTTGAATCGGCAGAGTACGTTTTCCAAAACGACAAGGATATTGTGTCAAATCAAGTTGCGGTACAGCAGACCGCAACGCGTATGCTTGTCGGAGATACCGACAGCGGCAAACGTTTGCGAGAAAATATAGCGGAATTAAAAGAGCTTATTAAGGCGTACCGTCAGGGTACGATAAGTGAAAAAATATAAACGCCTTTCGTGAGCGCGGCGAAAAGCCTACTTATAGTTTTTACCGAGTATAATAACCGATAACAAGGGTATTTTTCTTATAATGAATTTCGACAGTATGTAAGGCAGCGCTATTCCTATCACAAGCACCGCGGCGCAGCAGACGGGCACGCCGAGAGGCGAGTACGCGAGCAGTATACCCATTGACCCCGACACGAGAAACGGCGCGTGCATGAGGTATATGTCGTACGAGTAAAGACCGATTTCTTTAAGCGGCTTTGCCGCGCGCGTTTTCGCGATGCGTTCCGACAGTGTGCATATGAGAATAATACCCGACACGGACGAAACGGAGCGAATTATGTACAGAAGCGCTTTCAAAACGCCGCCGGGCATGGACGTGACGTAGAAGAAGCTGTAAATACAGCCCGACGTGACAAAGACGGCGAGCACAGCCGCCAAGGACAACGGCGAGCGCAAAACGGGCTTAATATTACGCGCTGTCATTACTCTCGCGAGCGAGAAAAACAGCAGGTCGCTTGCCGTATAGTCGAGTATTCCGTAATAATGCACGAACGCTTTCAACACATAAAGCGCGAGAAGCGGTATAAGCGTTATGCGTGACCGCATGATTTTAGGCATAAGTATATTTATTACAAACACAATAAAGAGCGAATAGACAAACCACAAATGTTGGTCTATATGACCGTTGTATGTAAGTATCTGAAAAAACGCGTTTGGGAACGATGCGGCGGAATAACCGCCGTTTTTGAGTATCGGCGCGAGGAAGCTTATCTTGAGGACGATGCTTACAAACACGTACGCGAATACCGAAAACGTGAGATAAGGAAGCATGAGGTATTTCAATTTGCCGAGTATAAATTTACTCTTATCAGTGTATCGGGCAAGTCCCTTTTCAAAAAGCAGACCCGACAGAAAGAAAAAAAGCGGCATATGAAAATTATATATAAATATCCACAAAAACCCTGCGGCTTTGCTGCTTCCGCGAAGCTGCGGCACAATCGTATGCGCGAATACAACAAGAATAATACCTATGCCCTTGGCAATATCAATACCGTCGATACGTTTATTGCCTGTCATATTTGTCATATCTGTCACATCGGTAACCCCCTTTTAAACCGTCTGAAATAATTATATAATGACTGTCATAATATTGTCAAGCGCGGTTATTTGATTTGCAATATTAAATTTGTTATAATATTACATATATTCTGTGTACCGTATACCCTGACAGGGAGGAGGAAGCGGCATGAGAATTTTAATGGTAAATAAATACCTGTGGCAAAAGGGCGGGGCGGAGACGTATGTGCTGAAGCTCGGCGCGCAGCTTAGCGCTATGGGTCATGAGGTGGAATACTTCGGTATGGCTGACGCACGGAATACGGTAGGCAACAGTGCTGACGCTTACACGGCGGGTATCGATTTCCACAATGTGTCATTAAAATATCTTACGTACCCGTTCAGAATAATATACTCGCGTCAGGCGGCAAAGAAAATACGCGCCGTAATAGAGAGGTTTAGGCCGGACGCGGTGCATCTTAATAATTTTAATTACCAGCTTACTCCGTCGATAATATACGAGATAAAAAGACATAATATCCCGATTGTCTATACCGCGCACGACGTGCAGCTCGTATGCCCGAACCACAAATTAAAGAACGGCGACGGCGGAGGGCTTTGCCGAAAGTGCCAAGGCGGCAGGTATATAAACTGCGTAAAGCATAACTGCATACACTCGTCGAAGCTGAGGAGTATTATAGGCGCGGCTGAGGCGTACATTTACAAGAAACTTAAAACGTATTCGCTTATTGACGCGGTAGTCTGTCCGTCGAAATTTATTGAACGGGAGTTGCTGCATAATATTGACATTGCAGGCAAAACAAAAACATTGTATAATTTTATTGAGGACATAAAACCGTCCGGCATACCTCGCGAGGGCTACGTGCTGTATTTCGGCAGATACAGTGAGGAAAAGGGTATACGCACGCTTATAAAGGCGGCGAAGGCGCTTCCTGAAATACAGTTTGTGTTCGCGGGCGCGGGCGAGTTTGAAAGCGAGATAAAAGAGACGGCGAATATACGCGACATGGGCTTTAGAAGCGGTCGGGAGCTTAGAGATATTATTGAAAAGGCGGCATTCACCGTGCTCCCGTCGGAGTGGTCGGAGAATTGTCCGTTCACGGTCATGGAGTCCGAAACGCTTTTAACGCCGGTACTTGGCGCGGATATAGGCGGCATACCCGAGCTTATAGACGAGGGCGTCACAGGCATGCTTTTTGAAAGCGGAAACGCGGAGGAGCTTACGGAAAAAATAGCTTATCTGCATACCAACAAGGAGCTTTGCCGGCAAATGAGCGAAAATTGCGCTCGTATCAACTACGATACTGTGGAAACGTACGCGAAAAAGATTTTAAAGATATACTCGGATTGCTTAGAGGAAAATTAAGATGAAAATCGCAATGATAGGACATAAACGCATACCGTCCCGCGAGGGCGGCGTGGAGGTTGTAGTCGAGTCGCTTGCCGTCAGAATGGCGGCAGCGGGTCATAACGTTACCGTCTACAACCGCCGCGGCAAGCATATAGCGGGCGGAGAGGGCGTTCATATAAAAAACTACAAGGGCGTTCGGATAAAGAGCGTGCCGACGTTTGAAAACGGCAAGCTCAACGCAATCGTCTACTCCGTGATAGCGTCGTTTCTCGCGCTTTTTGGGCATTACGACGTGATACATTACCACGCCGAGGGACCGTGCTCCATGCTGTGGCTGCCGCACCTTTTCGGCATACGTACCGTCGCGACTATACACGGTCTTGACTGGCAAAGAGCGAAATGGGGCGGATTTGCGACAAAATTTCTCAAATTCGGTGAGAAAACGGCGGCTAAGTACGCGGATAAAATAATCGTTCTGTCCGAGGGAACGCGCGATTACTTCAAGGAAACATACGGACGCGAAACGATATATTTACCTAACGGCGTTGACGTGCGCGATTACGCGCCGCCCGCTATAATAAAGGAAAAATACGGTCTTGAAAAGGACAAGTACATACTTTTTCTCGCGCGCATAGTGCCGGAAAAAGGACTGCATTATCTTATCGAGGCGTTTATGAATACAGATACCGATATGAAGCTTGTCATCGCCGGCAGCGCGAGTCACACGGCGGAATACGCGCGTAAGGTGACGGAAACGGCGAAAAAGGACAAGCGCATCATATTTACCGGCTTTGTCGAGGGTGACGAACTGTGGGAGCTTTACCACAACTGCCGTCTTTACGTGCTTCCGAGCGACGTGGAGGGTATGCCGCTGACGCTTCTGGAGGCTATGGGCTGCGGCTGTGACTGCCTTGTAAGCGACATTGAAACGGTAAAAAACGTTGATAACGGTTACGGACACACGTTTGCCCACGGCGACGCGCAAGACCTTAAAGAAAAGCTTAACGATATTTTATCGGCTTCCAAAAAAGACAAAACGGAGCAGATTGAATATATAAAAACAAATTACAGTTGGGACAAGATAACCGAAAAAACTGTTGAATTGTATGGGGAATGATTGTATTGAAAAAGCGAATGGCGCTTTATGCGCGGAGCGCGTTGACGCTCCTTAAAATAGCGTTTATAAAACTTTTTAACATACGCTCCTTTTTCTCGCCGCCCGCGCAGGACTTTTCCGTTACCACGAAAATATCAGCGCACGACAAAGGCAAAATAAGTCTCGGCGGACGCATACACACAAAGCGAAACGTGGTTTTTGAGGCTGACGGCGGAGTATTGGAGATAGGCGGCGGATGCTTTTTCAATAACGGCTGTATGGTTGTGGCGAAAGAACGCGTAAAAATAGGTTCCTACGCGTCTTTCGGACCGAATACTTTGATATACGACCATGACCATGTGATAGACGCCGGCAGTATACACGACAGCGGCTTTGTAACCGCCCCAGTTATAATTGGCGATAATGTATGGATAGGCGCAAACTGCGTGATACTGCGCGGCACGGTTATCGGGAACGACTGCGTGGTGGGCGCGGGAAGCGTCGTCAAAGGCATATACGAGCCCGGCACGGTGATTATACAGAAGCGCGCCGAAACGCTTCGCAGCCGTGACGCTAAGGACAAGGAACCAAAAAAGAAAGTGGAGGTCTCGAATGGATAATGAGCAAGAAAAACGCAGAGTTATTCTGCAAGTTATCTATATACTGATACTTGCCGCCTCCGCAATGGGAGATATGCCGTCGTTTACGGCGGACATGTCGCGCGCTATGAAGGCGATAAGCCTGCTCATAGTTCTGATAGGCGCGTCCATGCTGTGCGTTTCGGGCGATATACGGAGAGTAAAAACAGCGTCGAGTTTCGTCGGCGTGTACGGATTTATACTCATAGGCATAATCGTTTGGTCGATATTCCTGTGGATAATAAACCTTGAGACGGTAGACTTTATACTGCGCGGCGCATTGAAGTTCATGTTCCAGTTCCTTGTGCTGCTGATAATATTCGCCGCCACATATATGTTCGGCGAGCGGGCGATATACACAACCTTTTACGGTCTCGCGCTCGCAAACACGGTGATGCTTGTGATAAATTTAGGCGTGTACGGTCCCGTGGAGAGCTTAAATTCGATACTCGCGATGTTTCAAGGCTCCGACGCGCAGGAGGGCTTTGCCCGCGCAATGGAAATACACGACATAACGTTTACATACGGATTTTTCATAATCTACTTTCTGTTCTTCGCTCAGCATACGAAAGAGAGGATTATAGATATTCTCATAGCCGTGTTCTTCTTCATACTCGGCTGGAAGCGAATAGCGATGGGCGCGCTGCCGCTCACGATATTCTTCGCGATTATTATGGGGCGCATGAGAACGAAATCGAGAGTGCGTCTTATGCGTTTTCTCGCGTGGTTACTGGTAATAGCGTCGTTTTCGTATGTGGTAATAACGCGCACGGGTATTTTTGACGCTATAACGCAGTACTACGATATAGATACCATGGGAAGAAGCGAGGTATACAAATATATTGAAAAATACTACACGATAAGTCTCGGATTTATCGGATACGGATTTGAGTACACTACGGTCATTCTTCAGCAGATTGCCGAGTCAAATCCCGAAGCGCACATAGGAGTTGTCGCGCTGCATAACAACATACTGACCATATACATAGAGCTTGGATTTATCGGGTTTTGGGCGTGGATGCTTTACACGTGGATATTCCAGCTCAGATGGATGTTGAACCACTGGGGGGAAAAGGTCGCCATGCTGTTTTTCTTCAGTGAACTGTACATATTCATAACTTATATGACGGATAACACGCTGTACTATTTCTATACAAGCCTTGTGCTCAGACTCATGCCTATGGCATACGCGTTCCATGAAACAACTGAACAGGATATACGATTATGGCCGTGGGTAAGAGCTCAGAAAAGAGTAACATAACAAAAGGATTATACGAAAAGAGTAAGCGAGAAATATAGCGAAGGAGTTTTTTCAATGAAAAAATCTAAGAAAAAAGAAAGGAAGTGGCTTCACCGATTTTTCCGGCGGAGCGAGGAAAAGTTCACCAATGTGGACTTGCAGGACGCGAACATCTTCAAGAAGCTGTTCTGCGCCATTGCGAGCAATATAAAGACCATATTGGTACTTTTGTGCGTGTTTATCGTCGGGTGTACGCTTGTGATGTACCTTGGCACGCTTGAACGGCGCACCGTTGTTCTGTCGCTCAATTATGAGCAGGCGTCAAAGGGACAGAACCCGAATTTGACGCGCTACAACGTTTATGAGCTGAAGTCGGACGCGGTGGCGGAAAAAGCGATTGCGTACGCGGGTCTGCAGGAGGTTCTTACGCCCGCGGAGCTTGAGGAGCATATCGACATAGCCGAAAACAGCAGCGGAAAGGTTATAGACCCGCTCGATGAGAACACCTATTACATATCGACGAGCTATACTATCACGTACCGCCGTAACAAGGAAATTAAAAATATCTCCACCGAGGATATGATGGAGCTTATCTGTAAGGCGTACAACGATGTGTTCCACGAGGAATATGTGGGTACAAATTCCGTGCTCAAATATGATTTGGGCGATATTGACGATAAGGAATACATCGAGATTGCAAAGCTGTTCACCGATAAATCCGCTCAAATGCTCCGCTATATCGAGCAGAGAATAGAGGAAAACGCGACGTACCGTTCGGAGCTTACGGGACAAAGCTTCCAGACCATACGAAGAATGATTTTGAATGTGCAGTCTTACAGCATAAAGAAGTTTTACGCGTTCGCGCTCGAATCGGGGCTTTCAAGGAACAAGGATCATTACGTGAGAACGCTTAACTACCACAACGATATGCTGAATATCAAGTATCAGAAGTTTATGATTGACTACAACGTCAGGAAACAGACGGTACAAAACTACGACAGCGCAATGATAGGCACGGTCATGGTACCGTCGGTAAACGAGCGTAACGAGTACTATATGTCGAGGACGAATATCGGTACCGACTATTTAACGCGTGACGCGGATTTCAGTCTGACGCAGGGCAGCGCGGTTGAGCGTGACATGATTGAGAATAACGACATAATAGCCAAGGTTTCGGTGTCAACGGCTGTAGAGGAAGATTACCAAAAGGCGGAGGAACTTATAGACAGCGTTGATGCGGAGCTTAAAAACGTGGCGAACGTGGCGGACACGACCGATAAGGACTATATAAAGCACACAACAAAGGACTATCTGACCTTTACCGAGTACGATAATTCGGACGGCAGAATGTTCATTATGCAGTCGGTCATAGGACTTACCATCGTATTCTTTGTTATCCTATGCCTCTTGTATTACATGATAGACGGATATATCAGGAGGAAGGAGGGCGATTTGAATGAATAAATTTAATCTGCTCCGATACCTCAGTAAATGGAAGTGGCTGATTTTCGCGGTTTGCGTACTCGGCGCGCTGCTTGTTTACAGGTACGCCATGTATAATCAGGAATATACGGCGAGCACAGTTATAAGCTACACCAACCCGGACGCGGCGAACGGAAAAGCGCCGAGCGGCGACGAGCTGGACGTGACCGAGGTATACTCTGCGGCGGTTATAACGAATGTGCTTGAGGATTTGAATTTAAACATAGGCGCGGATAAAATACGCTCAAACTGCCGCGTCGAGCCGATAACGCCTCCCGACGAGGAAGTGAGAAAGGAAGCGCTGCTTGAACAGGGAGAGGAATATGAGTACTTTCCGACCGATTACGTTGTATCATTCTCGGTTGACAGCCAGTATAATCAGGACTTCGCGCGTACCGTGCTTGATTCCATAATAAAGAATTACTTCGCAACTTACGGCGAGAAGTATATCAACCAGCAGACGCTGCCGAATAACAGCGCCTCGGGCAATGACGGTCAGTACGACTACATAGAGCGAGCGGAAATTCTTGACACATGGGTAAATAATATTTACGATTACCTTGCGGCTAAAAAGGAAACGCAGCCCAACTACAGAAGCGCGGCAACAGGTTACTCTTTCACCGACCTGTACGAAATATACGAGTCGTATCTGAATTACGACCTGCCGCAGATATATTCGCTTATTCTCGAACAGGACGTAACGGTGGACCGCGACACGCTAATAAAGAAATATCAAAGCGATATAGGCACTTACGAGCTTGATTTGCAGAATATGCAGACTAAAATTAACGACCTGAATGACCTTATCACAAAGTATTCGGATAAGAACAAGGAGGGCGCGGAATATCACTTTGGAACGAGTACCGAGGAGGGCAACAACTCAAGCGACTACATCTTAAAGGACGTTTACGAGGAGCATAATGAGGAATTTCAGATTTCAAGCGAAACGACGTATGATTCGCTGATAAACGAGTATGTGTATCTCGAAGCCGACAAAGAAAAGCTGCAGGTTGACCTTGAACATAAGCGTCAGATACTTGCCGTATTCACGGACGGCGTTGAAACGTCGGATAAGAGCAATACCGTGCTCATAGAAAAGAGCCTCGATGAGCTGTCGGAAAATCTTGACTCTATGTATTCGGTTGTATCGGACACGGTTGACGAATATAATCAGTATGTGGGCGCGTATAACGTATCGACGCTTGCAAGTATTTCCACGGTTGAGAAAATCAATGTTAAGATGTACATATTCCTCGCGATTATAATCTTCTTCTTCGGCGGCTGCATAGGCGCGATCATACTCGGACGAAGCAAGGAATTCCTTGACTATATCATGTACACCGACAGAAAGACGGGACTTCCCAACCGAGCCATGTGCGACGTTGAGATTGAGAGATACGCAGCTGAAAAGCTTAAGGATTCGTTCGTATTCGCGCTTATCAAGATCGATAATCTGAAATATGTAAACGAAAAAGGCGGACGTGAAGCCGGTGACGCGCTGCTGAAAGCGTTCGGTAAGATACTGAAACGCGCCGCTTCAAGCTACGGCTTCGTGGGCTACAACGGAAGCGATCAGTTTATCGGTATGTTCGAGGAATGCACGCTTGAAAGAGCGAACGACTTCAAGCAGTATCTTGAAGAACTTGTACGCTACCATAACGTGCAGTCGCCAAATACAAACATACAGGTAAGCGTAGCCGTTTCGGAAACGAACGACGAAGAACTTTACGACATAAGAAAGCTCATGGGAGCTACGTTCCGCAAAGCGTCGTCGTTTAACAGCAGACCGGCGCAAAAAACGGAGGACTCGCCGGCGGAAGCGAAGAATACCGGCAACGATAAAACCGAGGCGGATAAGGATAACTCCGACGCCGAGAAAGAAACGCCGAAAAACTGATGATAGGAGGATACGGTAATGGCTGATAACGAGTATATAAAGCCTAAGACGGAGGAAACAGCCGTCGAAGTGCCTGAGGAATATCGGGAGAAAAAAGTCAGGAAGCTGCCGATTGTTATTCTGATTATAGTGCTGCTCATAGCGTTGTGTACGGTGAGCACCATATACCAGAACGAACAGCTTGAAAAGACCTTCTATCAGGTACAGTCTAACAAGGTCATAGACAATGTGCGTATCGCGTGTATTTCCGATATGCACCTGAAAGAGTTTGGAAAGAATAATGAGAAATTGGTGACTGAGATTAAAAATCTCAGTCCCGACCTCATTGCTATTGTCGGGGATATGAATATGGAAAATCAGCCCGATAATTACGAGTGTGTGCTGACGCTTGTAAAGGAACTGAAAAAGACCGCGCCGGTATATTACAGTCTCGGCAACCACGAGATAGACGCTATGCTTTTCGGTAAATCCAACATTTACAACGACGTAAAAGAGACGGGCGTGAAAATTTTCAATAACGAGAGTGAAACGGTAAATATAAAAGGGAACAACATTGATATTATAGGACTGACGCAGAACCCGGAGGAATTTTACGAATACGGTTTGGATTTCTTCTATAAAGCTATGGAAAAGGATTCCGACCATTTTAAACTCGTGCTTAATCACTACCCCGAGAATTTCCAAGGCGTGCTGGACGAGTACCCAATAGACCTTGCGCTTGCGGGTCACGCGCACGGCGGTCAGGTACGCGTGCCGATAATAGGCGGTTTGTACGCGGCGGATCAGGGATTTTTCCCCGAGCTTTGCGACGGCTATCATGAAATTGGCAACAGTAAGTTGATTATTACCCGAGGACTCGGCAAGTCGGGAATTGTGCCGAGAATAAACAATAAACCTGAAATAGCGGTTGTGGACATAGGATGGTATTGATGAGAAAGTGAGGCAGAATGGTATCGCGGGAGATAAACAAACAAGACAGCACAAACGTTATAATAACATCGGAGGACTTGCATAAGCCTGTGTATGAGTTTGTGAAACGAATCGGCGACGTGATTTGTTCATGCGCCGCTCTTGCGGTGCTTTCTCCCATTTTCCTTATAACGGCTATAGCCGTGAAACGTGACGGCGGACCGGCGTTTTACTCGCAGCAGCGCGTCGGCAAAGACGGCAAGGTATTTAAAATGTATAAATTCAGAAGTATGTGCCAAAACGCCGAATCGCTTCAGGAAGATTTGATGAAGTACAACGAAATGGACGGACCGGTTTTTAAAATGAAAAACGATCCGCGAATTACGGAAACAGGCAGATTTATACGCAAGTACAGCATAGACGAGCTTCCGCAGCTTGTGAATATTTTAAAGGGGGATATGTCCGTGGTGGGACCGAGGCCGCCGCTCGTAAAAGAGGTGGAACAGTACAATTCCTACCAGGCGCAGAGGTTGCTTATAAAGCCGGGACTTACATGCTTTTGGCAGGCTTACGGCAGGAGCGAGCTGTCGTTTGTGGACTGGATGGACATGGATATGAGGTACATAAAGCGCAGAAGTATCCCGCTTGACGTTAAGCTTATATTAAGGACGATGTTCGCGGTATTATTTAAACGCGGCGCGTATTAGGGCGGACTTTTTGACCGAAACAGCGCCGTTTTGCGCCGTTTTACGCCGTTTTTTCCTGATTTAACATGCAATTATGTAACGCAATTATTGTAAATTTTACCCTAATTACAGGTCTTTTAGTTTTAATAATTGCGGATTTTACCGCAATTATTGTAAATTGTACCTTAATTACAGGGCTTTTAATTTTAATAATTGCGGATTTTACCGCAATTGTTACAACTTGTCCCGTAATTACAGCAAAGTTATACCGTAATTACAGCGAGTTATTTATATTTTCGGGCTTAAGTTTAAAATCTCCATAATTTGCTTCCCCGACGCGGACGCGGCGGGGAAGCATTTTTTGAGTTAGCGGGGGTAGGGAAGGCCGCGCACCCATAAAATGTATAAAATTTGAAATTTTGCCATATAATTACAATCCCCCGATTGCCGAAGCGCTCGGGGGGATTTTTTTGATTTAATATGGGATGATATTTTTTACAGCTCCACAACGGTTTCGACCTCAAGCAGCACGTCCTTGGGAAGTCTTGCCACTTCCACGCACGAGCGCGCCGGAAAAGGTTCGGTGAAGTATTTCGCGTAAATTTCGTTAATCTTGGCAAAATCATTCATGTCCTTTATGAACACCGTCGTTTTTACGACGTTTGAAATACTTCCGCCCGCCGCCTCGATGAGGTTCTTCACGTTTGTAAGCGCCTGCTCCGCCTGCGCCTCCACGCCCGACGGGATTTCGCCCGTTTCGGGGTCAATAGGAATCTGCCCCGACGTGAACAGCAGATTGCCGACGGTTATCGCCTGTGAGTACGGTCCTATCGCCGCAGGGGCTTTGTTTGTTTTTGTTTCTTTCATATTTATCATATCCTTTCGTTTATAATTTACATAAATATCACTTGTATAGACGCGATTCAAACGCTTGAATATCGCTTTGCGTTTCGGCTCTTACGCGATGGAAGAGCCTTACCGTCATACCGTCTATAACAGAAGCACATTCGGGTACCTCCTCGTAGGCGGTGGCTATATCGGTATACTCCTCAAAGCTCCTTACCGCCTCGGTAACCACCGTTTGACTGCCGTCCGCAAGGTGCGTCTGAGCCGGAAATACTGCAAGTATATAGTTTACGTTATACAACGCGCTTAAATCTCTGTCGCGGGAGTCCACCTGAGGCAGCGACACTATATAGTCGGGACGTATCGGTTTTACGCCCAAGGACGGCTCGGCGTTTTTCAGAATATCCTCGTTGATAGTAAACGACGACGCGAGCACACCCAAATTATCGCCCTCGTACACTGTTGTGTCTATCTTACGCTTAAGCGCCAAAATATCCTCCGTGTCATCGCGCTTGACGGGGAGCATTGAAAAATCGGGTATAAGCGCGAGATGCTTTATCTCTTGAATATTCGAGGGCTGCTTGCGCGGTATATACACGTTTACCGTATGCAAAAGCGCGAGCGCGGACAGCGCGATGAGCATCCATTCCTTGCTGATATGGCGTATGATTATAAGCGTCAGCATTACGAGCGACGGCACGTACAAAAGAAGATGCTGCTGACCGTGGGTTTGCGTCGATAAAAACATAAACAGGCATACTATAATTTGCAGCCACATGAACACCGTGCGCGTCTCCTTTTTCTTTATACCCGCAGCTACCGAGCATACGGCGAGCGCCACGGTAAAAATCAGTCCGAAGTAACGCGTAATCAGCTTAAAGTCGGTCATAACCGAAAATTTATATCCGGCGTACAGACTGCCGTAATCCTGCATAAGGCGCTCGGTAAGGAAGCCTCGAAAAAACAGCAGAAGCACAGCCGCCGCGGTAAGCGCGGACAACGCCGCCTTGTACCACTTTCTTTTAAAAAGCAGACAGTCGGCTATCATAGCCGTCAGGAACGACACGGAGAAAAACGCGTACCACCTGCGCCACAGCATCATAAACGTGAGCAGTATTCCTATCAGGATATAGCGCCATAATCCGTCCTTGTGTCCCTTTTTCGTGAAGTACAGGTTAAAGCATAAAAAGCACATAAACATTCCGCCTATATCCACGAAGCCGTTAAACGTAATGAACATCATTACGGGGAAAAGCAGTATGACAAGCGAGAGGGCTATTTTCGGAGCCTTGCTCACCTTATGCGCAAGCATATATATTAATATATATGACGGAATAAGGTACATATTTGTAAGACCCAGTACAAACACCAGCCGCGACTCGCCGAAAAGCTTTACCAAAAGCGCGGACGGAAGAGCGGCTATATAGTTATAGTCCTGCGTTATTGTCGAATTGTAGACGGCGTGCCAAAATTCCGCGCCCTTTGCCGCTGACGAGGCGAGCGAGCGGGATATGTCCCAATAAGTGGCGTCGTCCCAAAAGTATATAAATTTACCCGCCTTTATATAAATGACCGCGAGAATATTAACCACGGCGGCTATTATCAGAAAAAATATCAGATTTTTGTGCCACGGCTTTAATATAAATTCCTTTTTTTCCTCGTCTCTGAGGTCGTATTCATCATTTAGTATCGCCCTGAATTTCAAACCTATAACCTCCGTCATTCAAACAGTGAAAGTATATCCTCGTCGGAAAGGGAACCGAGAGTATCGGTATTTACCCGTATTATATCATCGGCAAGATTACGCTTATTTTCCTGAAGCTGTATTATTCTTTCCTCGATCGTACCTTTTGACGCGAGACGTATAACCTGTACCGCCTTCGTTTGACCTATCCTGTACGCTCTGTCGGATGCTTGGTCCATAACGGCGGGATTCCACCACGGGTCATAATGAATCACCGTGTCCGCGCCGATAAGGTTAAGTCCCACGCCGCCCGCTTTTAAGGAAATCAGGAACACATCCTTTTCTCCGTTGTTAAAACGCTCAGCCATATCCGTCCGCCTGTCGGACGGAGTGCGCCCGTCAAGATAAAAACAGCTTATCTGCGTCTCGTCAAGCTTTTCACGTATTATTTTAAGCATAGACGTAAACTGCGAAAACACGAGCACTCTATGTCCCGCCTCGCGCGCGCTTGAAACAAGCTCCGTAAGCAAATTCAGTTTGCCGCTGTCGCGGTCGTAATTTTCGTCAAAAAGTACGGGGTGGCAGCAAATCTGCCTTAACCGCATTATGAGCGACAGTATGCGCAGTCTGCCCTGTCCGCCCTCGTTTAAAAGCTCCGCCGTCTTACCCTTAGCCACGGCGAGATACGCGGCGTACATATCCCTCTGGGCGGGAGTAAGCTCGGCGTACATCGTGTTTTCAATCTTTTCGGGAAGCTCTTCCAGCACGTCGCTTTTCATGCGCCGCAGCATGAACGGCTTTATGCGCGCGCGGAAGCTGTCCGCTGTCATTCTGTCGCCGTCCTTTACAAGCGGCATTTCGTACCGAGCGCGGAACTCGCTCGGGGAGTAGAGATAACCGGGCATGATAAAGTCGAATATAGACCAAAGCTCCATGAGCGAATTTTCAATCGGAGTGCCGGTAAGCGCGAATTTATGCTCCGCGTTTATTTTCTTGACGCTTCTCGCGCTCATTGTGCGCGGGTTCTTTATATGCTGCGCCTCGTCTATGACGCAGTACGCGAACTCCGTTTCCTTATACAGCGCGGCGTCGCGCCTAAGAATCGGGTAAGACGTTATGACAAATTCATAGTCCTTGATTTTATTCTCTATAATTTCGCGCCGTTCCTCTTTCGTGCCGTTCACGATAATAGCGGACGCGTCGGGAGTGAATTTATTTATCTCGTTTTGCCAGTTGTACAGAAGCGCGCTCGGCGCGACTATAAGAGAGGGCTTGCCGGGACGCGTGCCGTGTATATATGCGATAATCTGAAGCGTTTTACCGAGACCCATATCGTCGGCGAGTATTCCGCCGAAGCCCAGACAGGAAAGCTGAGTAAGCCATTCCATGCCCTCCTTTTGGTATCCTCTCAATACATTTTCCAAGCCCTTGGGTATTACGGGCTTTTTATTCTTTATCTCGTTTATATACTTTATAAAGCTGTCGTTCTTACGCACCGACGCGAGCGAGTTTAGGTACAGCGCGTGATATTTCGGTACTGTTTTGCTGCCGTTTCTCAAATCCTCATACGTGAAATCAAGCTGATTTAACAGGTTCAGCGTGTCCTTCTGCGCGCTTCCCTCAAGGTTTATGAAGCTGCCGCCGGGCATTCTGTAAAAGCTTTTTTTGAGCTTTACCGCGTTTAATATACCGTTTATCTGCTCGTATGTGAGATTACTTTCAAAGCCCGTTTCCAAAAGGTCTATATGCGTCATGTAGCTTACCGACGCGCGTATGTCTATGTTATCCGATATTTTAAGACCTTTGAACCTGTCGGAAAGGTGAAGATCGGCAAGCTTTTCAAGGCGGGGGATTTCGTCTGACAAAAACAGATAAATATCCCTGTCGGAGTACAGAGACAGCGTGCCGTTGTTAATGACAAAGTTCCCGAACGACGACATCACGTTGTTTTCCGCGTCCTTGTCGCGCACGATAATTCTGCCGTCGGTATGGCTTTCGGACGGCAGACGTATAGCAAGGTCGCCGTAATTTACAATCACGGCGGCTGTCACAGCGTTTCCGAGCGTGTCAAAGTATATATCAAAAACGGGCTTTTCGCTTATTATAAGCTCGTCTATACCTTTCGTTATTACTCCGTGCTTGTCTTTGATTTCGGGCAGGACATGCGTCGCGAACAAGACGGAATTGTCGCCCTTAAAGCTTATCTGCGTCCTTGACTGCGCGTTGAGCGAATTATATATCGGCATAAAGTAGGAGCGCCATTTTTCGTCGGTATGGTAGATGGTATTTTCGTATAGAAACCACTCGCCGTCGCGCGTTAAGGCAAAGCCTCTGTCGCTTACCGACATATCTATTTCGCCGTCCATTGCGTTTACGTCTATTATAATATCGGGATTTTCTTCCGCTATGCTCACCATGCCGAGCGTCATGGAGTCGAATATCAGGGTAAAATCAACATAGGCAAGCAGCGGGAAAATGCGCTTTGCCGTGAGCTGACCGAAAGTTGTTCTGTACGCCGCTTTCATGTAAAGCCGGGTTTGCAGCGCGCTGCTTTCATACGCCTCGGCGAGTATTTTTATTATTTCGTTCTGGTACTTCGGAAATTCATAATCGCGCGGGTTGTATTTCGTGTAACGGTCGAATTTAAACTCCTCGCCGGTGATGCAGCTTTCCAAAAAGTTTTCTATGCCCTGTACCCGTACGCCGTTCACGGTCATCGACATTCCGTACTCCGCGCCGCCGCTTTGAAGCCTTGTAATGTGCAGCGTGAATTTTGCGCGCAGCTTGTCACGCTTATGCTTTTTCGCAAGGAAATCGTCGCAGAGGCGTTTGGCTATCCTGTCGTTTTCGTCCACAAACTCCGCGCCCTGTTCAAGCTCTTTCCGACGCTGCATAAGCGCCGCGACAATGTGCTTGCAAGCCGTATTCATGGTTTCAAAATACGGGCATGTGCAAAAGCAATCGGCGATACCGTCGTCTGTGAGCTTTACGTTTACGTTATACAGCTCCTCGCCGTCAACCACAGCCGTTATTAGGTTTTCCTCTCTTTTTCTGAGATGAACTCTGCCCTCGTTAAAATATTCAAGACCACGCTTGTAAATCGTGGCGGAACAGATTTTTTTAATCATCGCTTCAGTTATACGCATATATCAGCCTTTCATATCCACTCAGCCGGTTTATCTTATAATTATAGCACATTCGGGAGCATTATACAATATTATTTTTAGATAAAATACAGATAGATTTAATCGGGCGTATATGCTAAAATGTAAATATCAATCGGAAAGGACAAATGTATATGGGTAAATTTGACGGACTGTTGCTCTTAAGCGACCTCGACGACACGCTTCTTACGACGGACAAGCGAGTAAGCGAGGAAAACGCGCGGGCGATAGAATACTTTAAAAGCGAGGGCGGTCTTTTCACGTTCGCCACGGGACGCGTACCCACAGGCGCAAGGCTGATGCTTAAATATGTGAAGCCGAACGCGCCTATGGTATGCTTTAACGGCGCCGTCGTATACGATTTCGAGGACGGTAAAATACTGTGGTCGCTTACTCTCGGCGCGGACGCGGTAAAGGTGGTCGAGTACATAGATAAAATGTTTGATTTTGTCGGTATTGAAGTGTGCAGCGCGGATAAAATCTATTTTTCAAAGGTAAATGAAATCGTCGAAAGGCATAAGGAGCTTGAACATCTGCCCGATAATTATCTCGCGTACCGCGAGGTAAAGGACGAGTGGATAAAGGTGCTGTTTATGACGGACGAGGACAAGCTCTGTCTCGTGCGCGGCGCGATTGCAAAGTCGCCGTTTGCGAAAGAGTACGCGTTTGTGCAGTCCAGTCCGTGGTATTACGAGCTTTTACCAAAAGGCGCGAGTAAGGGTGAGGGTCTTTTGCGTCTCGCGCAGCTGCTCGGTATAGACAGGTCGAAAACCGTAGGCGTGGGTGATAACGAAAACGATTTGGAGCTTATTAAAAACGCGGGCGTGGGCGTCGCCGTGGGTAACGCGGTAGATGAGGTAAAGGCTGCCGCCGATTATGTAACGGTAAGTCACAGTGAGCACGCGATAGCCGCCGTAATAAGGGATATAGAAAACGGTAAAATCGTGGTTTAGGCGTAAAAAAAACAGCGGGAGCGCTGTTTTTTATTTGTATGTTAAGTCCTTTATAACCTCGCCGGCGGCGATAAGTCCCGCAACCGACGGAACGAACGCCGTGCTGCCGGGTACCGCCCGCTTTTCGGTCTGCTCGTCCGACGGCAGGGGTTTTATAGGTTCTTCCTTTGAGTAAACCACCTTTAATTTTTTTATGCCGCGCTGTTTAAGCTCGCGCCGCATAACTCTCGCGAGCGGACAGACCGACGTTTCGTAAATGTCCGCGACCTCAAGCATCGCGGCGTTCATTTTGTTGCCCGCGCCCATGCAGCTTATCACCGGCACATTCGCGCCGTTTGCACGTGTTATAATCTCTATTTTGCCCGTAACGGTATCGATCGCGTCCACAATGTACGAGTACACCGAAAAATCATACTCATCGGCGTTGTCGGGCATGTAAAAGCATTTGTGCGCGTTTACCTTAATGTCGGGGTTTATCGACAGCGCGCGTTCTTTCATCACGTCGACCTTGTATTTGCCTACCGTATCGCGCGTCGCGATAATCTGCCGGTTCAGATTTGTGAGCGCGACGGTGTCGTTGTCGAAAATATCTATCTCGCCGACGCCGCTCCTTACAAGAGCCTCGACCGCGTAGCCGCCCACGCCGCCGACGCCGAACACCGCAACGCGCGCGTTTTTAAGTCTTTCCATACCGTCCGCGCCGAGCAGAAGCTCCGTTCTCGAAAACTGATTCGCCATATTGCCGCTCCTTATTTTTTCTCGTCGTAGTCGTCCATAAAATTGTACTCGCGCTCGTTGTCGTGGTAGCCGATAATCGTTGTGAGATTGACGTTTCTGACGCTGTTAAAAATATTTTTCTCGATGTACGGGCTTGTGCGGCGAAACTGCTCGATAAGCCGTTTCATCTCCTGACGTTTCGAGCCGGTCTCCATATCCTCCGTCGCGATACGCTCCGTGAAACGGCACGCGCACCGTATAAAATCGAGCTCGTTGTACCGCGCCCACGCTTTAATGTCCTTTTCCCTTACCATGTACATCGGGCGTATAAGCTCCATACCCGGGTGGTTCGTGCTGTGGAGCTTCGGCATCATCGTCTGGATCTGCGCGCCGTAGAGCATACCCATAAGTATCGTCTCAATCACGTCGTCGAAATGGTGACCGAGCGCTATTTTGTTGCAGCCGAGCTTCTGCGCCTCCTTGTAGAGGTAGCCGCGCCGCATACGCGCGCAAAGGTAACACGGGTGATCGTCCACGTTTACCACAGAGTCGAAAATGCGCGTCTCGAATATGTGTATCGGTACGCCCAAAAGACGCGCGTTGTCCTCGATTTTTCTGCGGTTCGCGCTGTTGTAGCCGGGGTCCATGACAATGTATTCGAGGTCAAACTTAACCACGCCGTGGCGGTGGATTTCCTGCATACACTTTGCCATAAGCATGGAGTCCTTGCCGCCGGAAATGCACACGGCTATTTTGTCGCCCTCGTTTATCATTTTGTACTCGTTTATGCCGCGTATGAACTTGCGCCAGATATTTTTCCTGTACGTCTTTATTATACTGCGCTCGGCTTTTTTGCGTCTCTTTTCGTCCGGTTCCGAAGGCTCCGCCTGACGAGCCGACGGGGGAGTAAAGCAATCTTCGCGCATTTTGTTTCACCTGCCTTGCGTAATCCTTTTTTTCGGTATTCTTTGCTTACGGGTTTAGCAAACGCCCGCTATAATAAGCACTGTGCTTGTTTCCTCTTCCCATATCACAGCCGCGCCAAACGCTTCCACTACCGCGCGCACGGGAAGGCAGGTTCTTCCTCCGATAATTTCCGGCGGCGTGTCGAGGGTGATTTCCTCGGTTTTAACCGTGCCGTCTATCGGGTTTGTAACCGTTTTTTCCATAACAGCGCTGCCGTTTTTAAGATGTACCGTCGTTGTCTCATCGCTTATTGTCGTCCGCTCGTTATCCGCGTCCCAGTCGACGGTTTTTTCAAGCGTTTCCATAAGCGCCCGTATGGGAATTAATACGCGTTCGTTCTTTACGACCGGCTTTTGGTCGGGGAACGGCAGGACGTAATTACCGTCTATGTTAATCGTTATGTCCTCCGCGTTCACATTGATTTTATCCTCCGGCTTGTTTTGCGCGCCCGTCGTGTCAACGCCGAGCTTTCCAAAGCCGTAATCGAACATCAAAATCGAGTCGGTAAAACGCGCCTCGTTAGAATCGGACGGCAGCGTCACCGTTATGACGCGCTTTCCGTCACGCTTCGCCGTGCCGCACATACAGTAGCCCGACGCGTCGGTCATGCCGTTCTTAAAGCCGTCCGCACCCTCGTAATAATAATCGGTGAACAGCTTGTTTAGGTTATAGTACGTATTTCCGTGGAACTCCACCGACGAGCGCTTTGTGCGCTCCAAAATTTCCGGGTAGTCCTCAATCATATGACGCGTCATAATCGCGATTTCCTTTGCGGACATCAGATTTTCCTTGCCGTCGGTATCGGGATTTAAGCATACGCCCGTGCCGTTATGGAACTCGGAAGCAATGCCTATCTCTTTCGCCTTCGCGTTCATGCGTTCGACGAATTTTCCCTCGTCGCCGCACAAAAGCTCGGCTGCCGCCGTGACGCACGCGGCGGCGGAGTCTATAACTATCATGTCAAGCATTTCGTCGAGCGTGTATTTTTCGTCATATTCGAGATTTACCATCATTTTGTAGTCTTCGTTGCGCGAAAGACTGTACACGTTTTTGCTTATCGGAACCACCGTGTCAAGGCTTATTTCACCCGCCTTTATCGCGTCGAGCAGTACATATACCGACATCATTTTCGCGATCGACGCGGCGGGCTTTTGCGTGTCCGCGTCCATGGCAAACAACTCGTCGCCCGTGTCATAGTCCATTATGTACGCGCTTTCTGACGTAAGCCCAGCCTTTAATTCATCCTCCGTCATGGGAGCCTTTGCCGGCTCGGCTGTCGGAGCAGCTGCGGGCGCGGGGGTCTTATCCTCGGCGGTAACGTAAACAGCTTTCTCGTTTGCGTTCCACTCAAATTTATATATATCGCTAAATTCGTCCGCCGACATGCATACATAACCGTTAATATTGTACGTATCGCTTATTTCATGCTGCTGCGCTCCGTCGTCAATAATTACTTTTATCGGCGCGTTGACAATAGAATATGCCTTTTGACCGTTTTTGCCTTTGTAGATTTCAAGCGGTATGGGCGTGACGCTCTTATTCGGGTTATATTTCGCCGTTAAGGTTTTTGTATTGTCGTCATATGACACGTCGAAGCCGTAAGAGTTCAAGTCCTCCGTCACGATAAGCGCGTGAGACTCCGTGCCGTTATAAACGAACGTCGGCATTTCATATCCGTTTATGAATACGCGCATATCGGTGAAATAAATACTGCCGTATTTATCATTGGCAGCTTTGAAGCCGTAGTCGAGCAGGCGCGCGGTATCGACAAACCGCTGAGACGTTGAGGACGAGCTCATTGTTACTGAAATCATGCGCCGTCCGTTGCGCACCGCCGTGCCGCAGAAGCAGTAGCCCGCGGCGGGAGTTGTGCCGGTTTTGAGGCCGTCCGCGCCGTCGTAATAATACGTATCAAGCAGATGATTGGTCGTTTTGTAGGTATTTCCATGGAAGTTCACGGATTTCTTTGCGCTGCGTACAAGTATATCGGGATAGTCTCTTATGATATTCCGCGCGAGCTTCGCCATGCTTATCGGCGAGATTTTATTTTCAGCGATACCGCAGCTGTCCATATACCACGCGTCAAGCCCCATTTGAGCCACTTTTTGGTTCATGCGGTCAACAAACGCCGCCTCGCTGCCTCCGCCCACAAGCTCCGCGAGCGCGACTGCCGCGCCCGACGCTGAATATACAACCGCAACGTCTATCATTTCGTCCACGGTGTAATCGGTATTGTAATACAATGGCAGGACGCTCTGGTACACGGAATTACGCGATTTATTGTACACGCTTTGGCTTATCGGGACTTTGGTGTCGAGCGTTATTTCGCCGTTTTTTAGCGCCTCGTAAACGCAGTAAAGGTTCATGATTTTCGTCATGCTCGCCGGAACGCGCGGCGTGCTGCCGTTATGTTCATATAACACCTCGCCCGTTTCATAGTCCATGACGCACGCGCCCGCTGAGGATATATAGCTTTCGCCGACAGCCGCCGCGAACACGTTTGCGGGCAGCAGCGTGATAAGCATAACCACGCAAAGTAAAATTGAAATCCGTTTCTTCATAAACAATGTCCTCCGTTATATGGGTTTTCTGTTATTATACCAAATGTTATAATTAAGTGTCAATAATGAAAATATTGTATTAAAAAGCGCGGAGTGTATGGTTCATGTTGGGAAAGTGAACGCGCGATTAAAATTCGTTTTTTCGGTCGGTGCATAAAAAGACCCCGAAAGCCGCAAGGCTACGGGGTATTTTGTAATTCTGTGTAAAAATTTATCTCTTGCTGAACTGCGGAGCGCGGCGTGCGGCTTTGAGACCGTACTTCTTTCTTTCTTTCATTCTCGAGTCTCTTGTTAAGAAGCCCGCGGCTTTAAGATCCGCTCTGTAAGCGTCCGTGTCCACCTCTAAAAGCGCTCTTGAAATGCCGTGACGGATAGCGCCCGCCTGACCTGTGAAGCCGCCGCCTTCGACCTTGGCTACAACGTCAAACTTATCGGTTGTCTTTGTAAGCTCGAGCGGCTGACGAACGATAAGCTTCAAGGTGCCGAGACCAAAGTACTCGTCAATATCTCTGCCGTTTATGGTGATTTTACCGTTGCCCGGGATAAGACGAACTCTTGCAACGGACGACTTTCTTCTACCTGTACCGTAGTATTGTTCTTTTGCCATTTTTTTGTCCTCCTTACTTTATTTCGCCTGTCCACGCGATAGGACTTTGCGCCTCGTGACCGTGTTCCTCGCCCTTATAAACGCGAAGTCTTGTCAGCGCCTTTCTGCCGATCGTGTTGTTCGGCAGCATACCGTTTACGGCGTACATAACAGCCTTTTCCGGATTTGTCGCCATAAGCTTGTCGTAGTGGATTTCCTTAATTCCGCCTACCCAGCCGGTGTGATAATAACGAATCTTCTGATTGAGCTTGTTGCCGGTGAGAACGACCTTGTCGGCGTTTATCACGATAACATGGTCGCCGCAGTCAACATTCGGCGTAAACGTCGGCAGGTGCTTGCCTCTTAAAATACTTGCAACCGTCGCCGCCACGCGTCCGAGCGGCTTATTTGCCGCGTCAACAACGTACCACTTTCTTTGAACTTCCTGCGGCTTCTGCAAATAGCTTGAATTCATAGTAGTTTCCTCCTGTACTTAGTATATATCGGTTAAAGACCGTCTCTTTAACTCACAACGGCTATTTTACTATCTTTTTCCCGTATTGTCAACACCTTTTTTAAAAGATTTAATAATTTATTTTACAATCTTTTATTTTCTCTTATATTCTCTTTTATACTCTTGTTTTCTCACATTTCATTTTAAAAATTAACCGTGTAAATTCTGTGTTTGTTCCGCGTATGCGCGCGCGGCGATGTCTCTTCGGAACAGGAATTTAAACACAGTTCGTATTAAAGGCTGAATGAAAAACAGCTGCGAGAAAAACGCGAACGGGAAGTTAAAGCATACGAGCTTAAGCCAGTTGGCAAGCAGAGTGAATATGTTAAATCCCTCGTAATACGGATAATACAGCCACGCCGCTATAAAGCTCATCGCGGGACACATAAGTCCTACCGTGGCGCAGATTATCGCCGTTTCAAAAAGTACGGGGTGCGTTTTCGCCGGGTCGAACACCTTGGCGGCAAGCTTGAACGAGCATGGACTTCCCATAAGAATTTCAAGCGAATACGCAAATACGAACTCTATAAGCACAACAGCCCATATCGGAACAAATTTTCCCAGTACGCTGACGCCGCCCATTATATGTATCGCTTTGAGCACGCTTTCGGCGCCGGTGAGCTCCGTAAAAACGCCGCCGTTTATAACGTACAGGCTGTAAAACACATACGCGTGAACCGTCACCAATACGGTCAAAAACGCGAATACCATTCTTTGAAATTGATTTCTGGGCATAATAAAAATCCTCCGTTAATTTGTAAATTTGCAATAAAAAACACACGCGTTACCCTAAGCAGCAGTACGTTCCGTAATCAGATTTACATACCCCTTGGATAATACGTGTGTCGTCGTTTTGCAAGCGTTATTTTACCATACGGTTTTCGATTTTGTCAAGAATAAATTTTATTCGGAATAAGTCCTTGTTCCTTATCTTTTTCCTTATGCTCCGACAAGCCGCGGTACGTAATTATGATAACCGCGGCGGAGATCGCGAACGTCAGTATGTCCGATACGGGCATCGAGTAGAGTACGCCGTCAAGTCCGAAGTATACCGGCAGAAGCAGCGCGAAGCCGACGCCGAAAACAATTTCCCTTACCATTGAGAGCATCGTTGACGCGATTGCCTTGCCCATAGCTTGCAGGAATATAAACGCGGCTTTGTTTACGCACGCGAAAATCATCATGCAAAGGTAGATACGAAACGATTTTACCGCGAAATCAGTATAGTACGCGCTCTCGTTCGACGCGCCGAATATCGCGATAAGCTGCCTTGGGCAAAGCTCGGCGATAAGAAGCGCAACCGCTCCGACAGCCGCCTCGCATACGAGCAGCATTGTAAACAGCTTTTTAACGCGCGCTTTCTCGTCCGCGCCCATGTTAAAGCCGACTATCGGTATACAGCCCGCAGCCATACCGACTACGACCGATATTACAATCTGGAAAAATTTCATCACTATTCCCACGACAGCCATGGGTATCTGCGCGTACTGCGGCTGCGAAAAGATTTCGTCGAGCGCGCCGTATTTGCGTATCATGTTATTTATCGCCGCCATTGCCGCGACGAGTGAGATCTGCGACAGGAAGCTGCAAATTCCGAGCGGTATTATTTTGCCGATTATGCGTATGCTCAGTTTAAAACTGCGTTTTTTGAGCTTAACGGATTTTGTGTGAACGAGGTACCATACCGCCAGAGCCGCCGTCACTATCTGTCCCGCGACCGTCGCGACAGCCGCGCCCATCATTCCCCATTTGAATATGAATATAAAAATCGGGTCGAGGATAA
>CANQQW010000007.1 GCA_947626075.1 uncultured Clostridia bacterium | reverse complement strand
TCGGGCAGAAGCATTGTACCGATGCTCATAGGCTTCGGCTGCTCCGTACCCGCCGTAATGGCGACGCGCACGCTTCCGAGTGAGCGCGACCGTAAAATGACGATTATATTAACGCCGTTCATGAGCTGTACCGCGAAGCTGCCGATTTACGCGTTTTTCGTAAACGCGTTTTTCCCGAAATACGCCGCGCCGATAATGACGGGTATTTACCTTCTGGGCATCGTGATAGGCATACTCGCGGCGTTCCTTTACAAAAAGACGATATTCAAGGGCGAACCGGTGCCGTTCGTAATGGAGCTGCCGAACTACCGCATGCCGACGGCGAAAAACGTCGCGCAGCTTCTGTGGGAAAAGGCGAAGGACTTTTTGACGCGCGCCTTTACGGTAATATTCATCGCGACGGTTATAATATGGTTTATGCAGAGCTTTAACTGGCATTTGCAGTACGTGCCCGACTCGGACGGCAGCATACTCGCGTCCGTTTCGGGACTTATCGCGCCGCTTTTCGCGCCGATAGGACTGGGCGACTGGCGAATTGTGACGGCTCTCATAAGCGGATTTATGGCAAAGGAAAGCGTCGTGTCGGTACTCGAAGTGCTGTTCGCCGGAGGCGTGACGGCTGCACTTAGCACCGCCGGAGCCGCGTCGCTGCTCGTATTCAGCCTGCTTTATTCGCCGTGCGTTGCGGCGGTAGCCTCGATAAAGAGAGAACTCGGCGGCAGATGGGCTGTCGGCGTAGCGGTGTGGCAGTGCGTCATAGCGTGGGCGGCGGCGCTTGTTGTACGGCTTATATGTATGGCTGCCGGGTTATGAGGTGATAATGTGAATACGGTTGATTTTATAATTATCGGCGTGATTTTGCTCGCCGTTGTAATAGCGGCGGCGGTAACAATAAAGCGCAGACGCGCCGGTAAAGGCTGTTGCTCGCAGAGCTGCGAAGGCTGTGACGGGTGCGGGGAAAACGACAGGAAAGGTTAAGGATATGTTTACGGATAAGGCTAAAATATTCATACAGGCGGGTAAGGGCGGCAACGGCGCGATCTCTTTCCGCCGTGAAAAATACGTGGCTGCCGGCGGGCCTGACGGCGGCGACGGCGGTAAGGGCGGCGACGTTATTTTCCGCGTCGAAACGGGCATGACTACGCTCATGGACTTCCGCTACAAGAGAAAATACGCCGCGCAGTCGGGCTCGGACGGCGCGGGTAAGCGCCGCAAGGGTAAAAAGGGCGACGACATAATAATCAAAGTGCCGCAGGGTACGGTCGTTCGCGATGCGGAGAGTAACCGCATAATCGCCGACCTGTCCTCCACGGACAGAGACTTTGTGCTTGCGCGCGGCGGCAACGGCGGCTGGGGCAACGCGCATTTCGCGACGGCTGTGCGTCAAACGCCGAATTTCGCGAAAAACGGTCAGCCGGGCGACGAGCGCGAGATAATACTCGAATTAAAGTTACTCGCCGACGCAGGACTTGTCGGTTTCCCGAACGTCGGTAAATCGACGCTGCTGTCCATGACGACGAAAGCCGACCCGAAAATCGCCGACTACCATTTCACGACGCTTGAGCCCAACCTCGGCGTTGTGGATCTGGGCGAGGGACGCAGCTTTGTGCTTGCCGACATTCCCGGAATTATCGAGGGCGCGAGCGAGGGCGTGGGACTTGGACACGAGTTTCTGCGCCACATAGAGCGCACGCGGATACTCATTCACGTAGTTGACATTTCGGGAGTTGAGGGCAGAAATCCAATCGAGGACTTTGACATCATAAACGCGGAGCTTGCGGCGTACGACATGGCTCTCGAAGAACGTCCGCAGATCGTCGCGGCGAACAAGACCGACATAATACAGGACGCGGACGCGTACAATGCATTTCTTGCCGAAATGGAAAAACGCGGCGTGACGGTGTACGAAATCTCCGCCGCCACAAATAAGGGCGTTAAGGAGCTTATGCAAAAAACGTACGAGGAGCTTACGAAGTTACCGCCCGTAACGGTGTTCGAACCTGAAATGGACATTTATGAGGACGAGTTCACGGATGACGGCAAGGGCTACGAGATAACGCGCGACAACGAGGTTTACGTAATAAGCGGCTCGTGGATAGAAGCTGTCGGCGGCAGCGTAAACTTCTCCGACAGCGAGTCGCTACAGTACTTCCAGCGTGCGCTTCTTAACCGCGGCGTGATAGAGGATCTTATAAACATGGGCATACGCGAGGGCGACACTGTGAGAATAGGCGATTTAGAGTTTGACTTTGTATTTTGACGGTTATTTTAATTCACTTTAAATTTAGAAATCGGTATAAAACGCCGGCACGGCGTAAAAATAAGAGGAGGTAAAGGAAAATGAAAACAAACAAGTACGCGGGAACACAGACGGAAAAGAACCTTGAGGCGGCATTTGCCGGAGAGTCGCAGGCGAGAAATAAGTACACCTACTTTGCGTCGGTCGCGAAGAAAGAGGGCTACGAGCAGATGTCGGCGCTGTTTTTAAAAACCGCCGACAACGAAAAAGAACACGCGAAAATGTGGTTCAAGGAGCTTAACGGCATCGGCAATACTCCCGAAAATTTGAAAGACGCTGCCGAGGGCGAAAACTACGAGTGGACGGATATGTACGCCGGTTTCGCGGATACTGCCGAAAAGGAAGGCTTTACGGAGCTTGCGGCTAAATTCCGCGCTGTTGCCGAAATCGAGAAACATCACGAGGAACGTTACCGCGCGTTGCTCAAAAACATCGAAACGGCTCAGGTATTTGAAAAGAGCGAGGTCAAGGTTTGGGAGTGCCGTAACTGCGGTCATATCTGCGTCGGCACAAAAGCGCCCGAGGTTTGCCCCGTATGCAACCACCCGCAGAGCTTCTTTGAGGTTCACGCCGAAAACTATTGATTCGAGGATACTAAAAACAGGGAACGCCGAATTTTGGCGTTCCCTGTTTACTTATTTGCACTCCGCAATTTTTAAAATCTCTATTGCGTAGGAACGCGGCGTTCTGCCGCTTATAATTTTTATTTTACAGTCACAGTCGTCATACATCGGCTGGCGGTCGTTAAATCGCTTTTCTATATCTTCTATACTGTCACGCCGCATAAGAGGTCTTGTTTTTTTTGCTTCCTCCAACCGTTCCCGTATTACGGAAAAGTCGGGGGAGAGATTAAATATCATACCCGTTTCACGCAGCGCCCTGATATTTTCTTTATCCATCACAACGCCGCCGCCGGTGGCGATTACAGCGTTATTCATAGCCGCCGCTTCTTTCACCGTTTCACGTTCAATGCTTCTGAAATACTTTTCGCCGTACCTTTCAAATATCTCGTTGACGCTCATACCGAGCTTTGAAGTAATCATATCGTCCGTGTCAACCAATTTGTACTGCGACATTTCCGCAATAGCCTTGCTTATTTCCGTTTTACCCGTCGCCATAAAGCCTGTAAGGACTATGTTCATCTCCCAAACACCTCTCTTTTAATGCGCTCGCCCATGTCGGACGGGAGAGTGACGCCTGTAAAAAGCTCATACGCGATAATGCCCTGATATATGAGCATACCAAGCCCGTTGAGTGTTTTAGCGCCCGCCTTGCGGGCTTTTTTCAGAAACAGTGTTTCGTCGGGATTATATATCATATCTACGACGGCGGTATTCGCGCCGATAAACGACAAATCGGATAAAGCATCTATGCTGTCCGTGGGCAAAACATTTTCCTGCGGCTCCATACCCGCCGATGTGGTATTTATGACAATATCGAAATCAAGACTGCAAATATCAGTATTTACTTTGAAATTTTTGCATTTCAATATATCCTCGCCAAGGCTTACCGCTTTGGACATCGTTCTGTTTACCACGGTAATTTCAGCCGCACCGTTGTCAATAAGACGTATCACTGTAGGGCGCGTAACGCCGCCCGCGCCGAGAATAAGTATACGGCTGCCGCCAATTTCTATCCCAGCCTTTTTAAGAGCCATACAGAAGCCGTCAGCGTCGGTGTTGTATCCCCAAAGCTTGCCGCCGCGATTTACTATCGTGTTGACGCTGCCAAGCTCCTTCGCGCCGTCCGTCACAACGTCAAGGTACTTCATAACCTCTTTTTTGTGCGGCGCGGTCACGTTCACTCCGCTTATACCGAGAGCGCGTATGGCGTCTATGGCTTCTTTGAGATTATCGGGGTGTACGCGCCACGCGCAGTACACGTAATTATTATGTATCGTATCGGATATGAAGTTGTGCATAGCGGGTGAAAACGTATGCTCAACAGGATATCCGATTATACCGAGCTGTTTCGTATGTCCGTTTATTTCAAACATATTTTTTCTCCGTTCATTTTAAGATATATTTTAATAAAGTATACCATATATTTCTTTGTTTGAACAGACTTTTTTTATTATTTTTTCGGTTTTGACCTGAAAATGACGGACACGAGAAATCCGAAAATAAGCGCCGCCGCGATTCCTCCGGCGGACGAGGTGAAGCCGCCCGTGAATATACCGAGAAATCCCTGCTCGCTTACCGCTTTCGCTGCGCCCTTGCAGAGATTGTACCCAAATCCCGTAAGCGGCACAGTCGCGCCCGCGCCCGCAAAGTTTACGAGCGGCTCATAGACGCGCAAAAGCTGCAAAAACACGCCGAGCACCACGAAAGTTACAAGTATCCTTGCGGGAGTGAGCTTGGTTTTGTCAATAAGTATTTGTCCGACGGTGCATATAAGCCCGCCGACTATAAACGCTTTTAAAAATATCACGCTGATCCCTCCAATCAGTTTTCTATCGTTACCGCGTGCGCAATTGCCGGTATGCTTTCACCCTGTTCAACGACCATCGGGTTCATCAGCGCGCCGGTCGCCATAACAAGTATTTTTTTGAGATTATGGCGTTTAAGTTCCTTGAATATATAGCCGCACAGCACACTTCCGCAGCAGCCGCAGCCGCTTCCGCCCGCATGCACGTCCTGCTTCTCAATATCGAATATAAGCTTGCCGCAGTCTCGGTGGTTTTGACGTATATCAAATCCTTCCTTTAGCATAAGCTCAGTCAGAATATCGGAGCCTATAACGCCGAGGTCGCCCGTTAAAATCATGTCGTACTCCGACGGATTCATACCCGTTTCGTTAAAATGCGCCAAAAGAGTATCTATCGCCGCGGGAGCCATAGCCGCGCCCATATTGCTTATATCGGTAACGCCCTTGTCTATTACTTTACCTGTCGTAACGTGAGTTACCCGCGGTCCGTCACCCTTTGCGCCAAGCACCGCGCAGCCCGCGCCGGTCACGGTCCATTGTGCGGACGGAGTACGCTGACCGCCGTATTCAAGCGGGTTACGGAACTGTCTTTCCGAGGAACAAAAGTGGCTTGACGTAAGACACATTACGCGCTCCGCGCCGCCTCCGCCTATGAGCATACTTGCAATTGAAAGACTTTCCGTCATAGTCGAGCAAGCGCCGTAAAGACCGAGGAACGGTATATCGAGGTCGCGGACGCTGTAGTGCGCGCCAACGCACTGATTTAAGAGGTCGCCCGCAAGTATATAGTCTATTTCGTTTTGCTTTAAATGCGCCTTTTCGAGCGCCAAAAGCGCAGTCTGGCGCTGCAGCGTACTCTCCGACTTTTCCCACGACTTTTCACCCAGCGTGTCATCGGTGAGTATTTTGTCAAAGCTGTCCTTTAGCGGCCCCTGACCCTCCTTTACGCCCGCTATTGCCGCCGCGTCCAGTATTACGGGCGGATTTTCTATCTTGACCGTCTGTCTGCCTATTCTTGTATTCATACCGTCACTCCTTAAAATAAACTTATGATCCAGTAAACCGTTCCGGCGATTGCCGATGCGAAAATACCGTACAGTATAACCGGTCCGGCTATCGTGAAAATTTTAGCGCCAACACCCAAGACCATACCCTCCGTTTTCGCTTCGAGCGCGGGGGAGACTACGGAGTTCGCGAAGCCGGTAATAGGCACTATTGTACCCGCGCCCGCGAATTTCGCTATTTTCGGATAAATGTCAAGCCCCGTGAGCAGCGCGCCGAAGAATATCAGCGTTATTGACGCGCACGTACCCGCGCTTTCCTTGTCAAGCCCCCATTTTTCATAGAGCCACATAAGGCACTGACCTATGACGCATATAATTCCGCCTATCAAAAACGCTTTTGCACAGTTGGAAAATATCTTTGAATTTGGTGTTTTTGTTTTTATATATTCGTTGTATTCCTTGTTTGTCATGTCGTTTTTCATAATATCACAGCCTTTCTATGCCGTAGGAATTTCGTATAAAATTATCATTCCGAATAATCCGTAAAATATGCCGAGTTTATGAAGAAAAAATAAATTTTGTAAAAAAAATAAAGCGTACAGGTTGAATTTTACTTCGTTTTGATATATACTTATTCCGTACAGAATTTTTGCAAAGGACGCGCGGTGTATGTTCGGATATGTGACGGTATGTAAAGAAGGACTGAGCGAAGAGGCTTACCGCGTGTTTCGCGGCTATTACTGCGGCTTATGCAAAACTATGGGTAAACGCTGTTCGCATTTATCCCGCGTGGGACTAAGCTACGATATAACATTTCTCGCGCTTTTGCTGTCGGCGGTTGATACGGAGGACGAGAGAACAATAAAGAAAAAATGTCTCATGCATCCGCGCCGCGACGCGGTGCGTGTACCGATAAGCCGCGCAATGGACTATTCTGCCGACGCGGGAGTAATACTCGCATATCTGAAGCTGCTTGACGATTTAAGAGACGGCAAAAATATAAAATCACTTTTCGCCGTGCCGCTGTTTTATTTCGGAATGAGACGCGCAAGAAAACGCTTACCGACGCTTTACGGCAATATAAAAGTGCATCTTAAAAAGCTTTGCGAGCTTGAGAAGAACGGCTGCGGCGACATAGATGAAACTGCGGACTGTTTCGCGAAAATTCTTGAAATACTTTTTACGCCCGACTTTATTAAGAACGCGCGGGAAAGACGAACTCTCGCGTGGCTCGGATATAACATCGGCAGATGGATTTACGTTATGGACGCGTACAACGACATTGAAAAGGACGCCAAGCGAGGCGAGTACAATCCGTTTCTTATGGGCTGCAGCGAAAAACCCACTGAGGAAATAAAGAATACTTTAAAAGAGCGCCTTACCGTCTCAATGACGTTTACGCTCGAAAACGCGGCTTCGGCGTACAATTTACTCAGCATAAGAAAAAACCGCGAGGTATTGGACAATATAATATACGTCGCGCTGAAAAATAAACAGGACTATGTTTTGGGAGAGAATAATGAATCCTTATGAAGTACTCGGCGTAAGCGAGGACGCCGATGAAGAAACCGTAAAAAAAGCATACAGGGCGCTTGTCAAGAAGTACCATCCAGACAGGTATGTCAACAATCCGCTTGCCGACCTTGCAAGCGAAAAGATAAAGGAAATCAACCGTGCATACGACATGATAATGAATAAAACCTCAGACGGACAGGACAGCACTTATTCGCGGCAAGGTACTTACTCGCGTCATGGCGGCGCGGCGGGTACTCAGGCGACGTTTCAAAACGTTCGCGTACTAATATCGCAGTCGCGCATACCCGAGGCTATGGCTATGCTTGAAGTACTTCCCAAGACAGCCGAATGGTATTATCTGTCCGGGCGGGCGCGTATGCAGATAGGCTGGTACGACCAAGCGATTACGTTTTTGCGCACGGCTGTCAGTATGGATCCAAACAACATTGAATACAGAAACGCGCTTGATAACGTACTGAACCGAAACGCGGCTTACAGAAGCACGCCGACAGGTATGACGTCCTCGGGCTGCTGCTCGCCGTGCAATTTATGTACAGCGTGCATGTGTATGGACTGTATATGTCCGTGTTATTAAGTAACGATAGGAGAATTTAAATGAAAAAGGAACAGCATATAACATCAATAGGCGGACAGGCGGTAATGGAAGGCGTAATGATGCGCGGACCGTACAAGACCGCCGTAGCCGTAAGAAAGCCGGACGGAGAGATTTAGCGTAAAATTGAGGATAACGGCACAAAAACACGCTCGAAGTTTTTCCGCCTGCCGATAATAAGAGGCTGCGTGAATTTTATCGACAGCCTTGTTATCGGCATGAAAGCGCTTATGTACAGCGCCGAGTTTGTGGACATAGAGGAAGAAGAGGGGGAGAGCGAGAGTAAATTCGACAAGTGGCTTGACGACAAGTTCGGCGACAAGATAAAAGACATAGTGATATACGTGTCGATAGCCATATCTCTCGTGTTCAGTATACTCTTATTCATGATTTTACCGACGTTTTTGACGCGCGGCGCAGAAAGATTGGGCGCGCTTATACCGCCGCTTTCGGCGTTTACCGACTCGCACCTGTTCACGAGCCTTTTTGAGGGTATAATACGTATGGCTATATTTATCGGTTACCTTGCGCTTGTGTCGAACATGAAAGAAATAAAGCGCGTTTTCCAGTACCACGGCGCGGAGCATAAGACGATAGCATGCTACGAAGCGGGCGAGGAGCTTACAGTTGAGAATATAAAGAAATTCCAACGCTTCCACCCCAGATGCGGAACGAGCTTTCTCCTGTTCGTAATGATAGTCAGCATACTTTTGTTCGCGCTTTTGCCGAGGGTGGACATGGTTATTTTGCGCGTACTCATGCGCCTTGCGCTGCTGCCGGTGGTCGCGGGTATTTCATACGAGCTTATAAAATGGGCGGGACGCAGCTCCAACGTGTGCGTAAAATGGCTGTCAAAGCCCGGACTTTGGCTCCAAAAGCTCACCACGCGCGAGCCGGACGAAAGTATGATAGAGGTAGCAATAGCGTCTATGGAGCCGTGCATACCTGAAAACAAAGAGGACGACAAATGGTAATTGACGCGCTTGTGCGCCGCGTTGCGTCACAGCTTACGGAAAACGCGAGGTTCGAGGCGGAGCAGATAGTTATGAAAGCCGTCGGCATAACGCACGGCGAGCTTATACTTAAAGGTAAAGACGTCAAGGCTTCCGACGCCCAAATACGCGCCGCCCGTAAAATGACGGCGCGGCGCAAAAACGGTGAGCCGCTTTGGTATATAATAGGCGAGTGCTCCTTTATGTCGCTCGACTTTTACGTGTCAAAAGGGGTGCTTATACCGCGCCCCGATACGGAAACGCTTGTCGAAACGGTAATTAGCGCCGCGGACAAAAAAAGCGAGCTTAATATTATTGACATATGCGCGGGCAGCGGCTGTATAGGAATAAGTCTCGCGCACTATCTGCCAAACGCTGCGGTCGATATGCTTGACGTAAGCGACACGGCTTTGGAAACGGCGCGGAAAAATATTATCAGAAATAATGTATCAGACAGAGTAAATTTGATTAAAGCGGACATACTCAATGAATATCCCGATAAAAAGTACGACATAGCGGTATCAAATCCGCCGTATATAGAAACGGACACGATAGACGCGCTAAGCACTTCCGTAAAAGACTACGAGCCGCGTCTCGCGCTTGACGGCGGCGATGACGGACTTTTATTCTACAGGCGAATAATTTCCATAGCCGATAAAATACTTAAAGAAAACGCTCTTTTAGCGTTCGAGATAGGGTATGATCAGGCAAAAAGCGTAACCGCGCTAATGACCGATAAATTTACGGACATACGTGTGATACGTGATTTAGCGGATAACGACAGAGTAGTAACGGGAATTTTAAAATGAAAGGGTGAACATGGTGAAAAGAGTAGGTATTCTCACAAGCGGCGGCGACTGCCAGGGACTGAACGCGGCGATACGCGGAGTCGCAAAAGGACTTTATGAGGAAATTGACGACGTTGAGATTTTTGGCATACAGAACGGCTATGCCGGTCTTATCCACGGCGACTATAAGAAGATGAGCAAGTCGGATTTTTCGGGTATACTGACCGTCGGCGGCACAATTTTGGGTACGTCGCGCCAGCCGTTCAAGATGATGCGCGTCAGGGAGGACGAGAACAGTATTGACAAGGTACAGGCTATGAAAGAGCATTACAGCCAAATGAATTTGGACTGTCTTGTAATACTCGGCGGCAACGGCACGCATAAGACGGCTAACCTTTTAAGCGAGGAAGGACTTAACGTCGTGTCCATGCCGAAAACTATTGACAACGACGTATGGGGCACGGAAATGACATTCGGCTTCCAAAGTGCGGTGGACATAGCGACGGAGGTTATAGACTGTATCCACACCACCGCCACATCGCACGGGCGTATATTCATAGTCGAGGTAATGGGACACAAGGTGGGCTGGCTCAACCTCTACGCGGGAATCGCGGGCGGCGCGGACATTATACTTCTACCCGAAATACCGTACGACATTAACGAGGTCGCGAAAGTAATAGACAAGCGCGAGAGCGCCGGCAAACGCTTTTCGATACTTGCCGTAGCGGAAGGCGCGATTTCCAAGGAGGAAGCCAAGCTTAAAAAGAAAGAGTTTAAGGCGCTGCGCGCCGAGATGCCATACCCGTCGATATCATATAAAATCGCTAAGGAGCTTGAAGACCTTACGGGGCATGAGATCCGCGTGACCGTACCGGGACACTTCCAGCGCGGCGGAAGCCCGTGCGCGTATGACAGAGTACTGTGTACGCGTTTCGGCGCGGCTGCGGCGAAGCTTATAAAGAGCGAACAATACGGATATATGGTCGCGCTGCAAAACGAAAGAATCGTACCCGTACCGCTCGGCGAGGTGGCGGGTAAGCTCAAAAAAGTACCTACTGACAGCGATGTTATAGAAGCGGCTAAGGAAATAGGTATTTCATTCGGCGACTGATATTCGCGCATAGGAGAGAACACATGGACAGAGTACAAAGGGCAAGGGAACTGTTTAACTCGGGCTGCAACTGCTCACAGGCGGTATTGTGCGCGTACTGCGACCTGTTCGGTATGGACGAGAATACGGCTATGCGCGTAAGCGAACCGTTTGGCGGCGGCATGGGACGTATGCGCCTCACGTGCGGCGCTGTAAGCGGAATGTTTATGCTCGCGGGACTGAAATACAGCAAAGGCGAAGCGAACGACATAGAAACGCGCACAAAGGTCTACACGACCGTCAGATTTTTGGCAGACGAGTTTAAGAAAATGAACGGTTCAATAACGTGCGCCGACCTTTTGGGCGCAAGCAGACCGAAAGACGACGGCGCGAAGCCGTCCGACAGGGACGCGCATTTTTATAAAACGCGCCCGTGCGAACACTGCATTACCGACTGCGCAAAAATAGTCGAGAAATATTTGTTAGACTGAAAAAGGCTTGAGATAATCTCAAGCCTTTTTTGATCACTGCAGAGCCATTGTTTTCGTATATGTCACCGGCTGCAGCGTGTTCGTCCACACGAAGAATTTAATTTTCGCCGCACCTGTCGTGTCGGGAGTAACGGTCGCCGTCCCGCCGGTAAACGGTTTGCTCACGACATTTAAAAGTCTGCCATCCGCGTCATACGCCGCCGCATACGCATCACCGTCGTAGTCCGTTTCGGCTGTGAGCACATAGCTGTTGCCCGAGGGTGTGACGGTTAGAGCGGCGGGAGTGATTGGATCGTATTTAATGTAATTGTAGTGAATTGTGGCATCGAGAAGAGGATCGTTATATTCTCCCATTTCAATATTCTCCCAATCAGCTTTACTGCCGGTGTAGTATACGTCGGTTAATGATGTACAAGCATAAAACGCACTCCAACCGATATCTTTTATACTGTCGGGAATTATTATACCTGTAAGCGATGAACAACCATTAAATGCAGTATCTCCGATGTGAGTTACATTGTCAGGAATTATAATATTCATTAAGGATGAGCACTCATAAAACGCGTAGTCGCCAATATGTGTAACACTATTTCCTATTATAACATTTGTTAAAGACGAACAGCAGGCAAAAGCATAGCCGTCTTCAATAATTGTCACACTGTCGGGTATTGTAACACCTGTTAAAAATTTGCAAAATTCAAATGCAGCAGGTCCAATCTTCTTCACATCATCGGGAATTATGTAATTCGGATGTATCTTATCTTTTGTATATGCTATAATTTCTGTTTTATCTTTGTCAAAAAGGACTCCGTCTATGTCACTGTAACTCGGATTATTTTCTGTTACTTTTATATTTAGACTATTACAGTCTTTAAATGCATAATTGCTAATATTTGTCACACTGTCGGGAATTATAATATCGGTTAATGATGTGCAACCTTGAAATGCCCAATCATGAATACTTGTCACACCGAATGGTATTGTGATATTTGTCAGTGACGTGCAACCGTCAAATGCATTTTCTTTTATGTTTGTCACACTGTTGGGAAGTATAATATTTGTTAATGATATACAGCCATTAAATGTATATGGTTCAATGTTTTCTATTCTATTTAACCCTGTAACAGCTGTCAAAGATGTACAATCAGCAAATGCACGACCACCGATATTTTCCACACTATCGGGTATATTTAATCTATCTAAAGCAGAACATCCCATAAACGCACTTTCGCCGACATTCGTTAAGCGGTCAGGCAGATTGACACTTATTAAGGACGTACATCCTGCGAACGTGTGATCTTCAATGGTTTTTACATTATCGGGAATTGTTATATCCGTAAAGGATTTGCAACCATAAAATGCGCGAACACCGATATTTTCCACACTATCGGGAATTGTGATATTCGACAAAGCCGCACAACCGTAAAATGCACAACCACCTATGTTTGTCAAGCTTGGTGGTAATGTAATATTGGTTAATGATGAACATTCTTTAAATGTCCATGCTTCTATATTAGTTATGCCATGTGGTATTGTGATATTTGTTAAAGACTGACATCTATTAAATGCAGCACCGCCGATATTTTCTACACTTTCAGGTATTTTTACACTTGTCAATGATGAACCCCAAAATGCATTTTCGCCAATGCTTGTTACTCTTACTCCACCAATTTCTTCAGGAATGACAAGCTCGCCTTTAGCACGGCTATTGCAACCTGTAATCGTTCCCGTTGCTGCGTCAAACGTTAAATCGTCCACGCTTGCCGCGTTGGCGATAACAGGCACAGCGAACATAACAATTAAAACCGCGAATAAAATTAACATCTTTCTTTTCATCTCTTTACCTCCGTGAAATTAAATTTTTGCATTAAAAAATGCGTGGCACAAATCCGAGCCACGCACAAAAACGCGGCTTAGATTTAATGTTACCACACATTTTTTGAATACGGATATTCCAAATAAAAGTATTCCGATATAAAGCCTGCATTTTTAGCCATTACAAACTTTTATTTGGAACCTCAAAAGAACATTCTTAAAATAAGAATATCTTTGAAATATATTAAATTGTATTCAAAAAAATATGTGGTAGAAAAATTATATCATACTTTTTGAAGGTTGTAAACATTTTGGAAAAGTTTTTTTAACCATCAAAAAGGCGCTGAGTAGGGGCGGTCATTGGCCGCCCGCTGCCTCCTCCACCGTAGGGGCGACCTTCACGGTCGCCCGCCTCGCTGCCGCATTAAAAAATGCGTAGCCTTTTTCAAAGCTACGCATAAAACGCAGCTTTGATTTAAAATGTTGCTACGCATTCTTATCTTTATTCACTTGTGCCGCAATAATACCACTCGCAGGAATAACAATCAAAGCGTGCGCTTTTTAACAAGCGCAAACCCACGAAAAGTATTATGCACAAAAGGAAGCACAATATTTATTAATGATAAGAATTTGTAGCAACTATAATATACCATAAATCCCTGAGCTTGTAAAGACATAAATTTTCTGAATAATACACACATCTTTGAAAAAAATAAAATTATTGAGTGAAAGGAGTGAAATTATGGGCGGAGCGATAATGGTGACACAGCTGTTTTTCACGCTGATTATAGGCATGTACTTCCTCGCGAAGCTGCGCGGCGAAAAAACGGACACGCGCGCGTTTGAGGAAAATTCAAAGAAAGAATGGGAGCACCTTTGCGCGATGCGGCGAATATCCCTCACGGAACCGATGACCGAAACGGCGCGTCCGCAAAAGATTGACGAGATAGTGGGACAGGACGATGGCATACGCGCTCTGCGCGCGGCACTGTGCGGCTCCGACCCTCAGCACGTGCTGATATACGGACCTCCGGGAGTGGGCAAAACTGCGGCGGCAAGGCTCGCGTTGGAGTACGCGAAAAAGAGCGACGGAACGCCGTTTAAACCCGACGCGAAATTTATCGAAGCCGACGCAACGATTATGCGCTACGACGAACGCTCGATTGCCGATCCACTCATAGGCTCCGTACACGACCCGATATACCAGGGCGCGGGCGCGTACGGTCAGGCGGGCGTACCGCAGCCAAAGGAGGGCGCTGTATCCAAGGCGCATGGCGGCGTACTTTTTATCGACGAAATAGGCGAGCTGCCCGCGTGTCAGATAAACAAACTGCTCAAAGTACTTGAGGACAGACGCGTAATGTTTGAAAGCGCGTACTACAGCAGCGCGAACAAAAATATCCCCGAATACATTCACGACATATTCAAAAACGGCATACCCGCCGACTTCCGCCTTATAGGTGCGACGACGCGCAAGCCCGAGGAAATACCCGAGGCGATACGCTCACGGTGCGTCGAGATATATTTCAGCCCCCTCACGCGTGAAAATATTGAAAAAATAATACGCAAAACAGCCGAAAAACTGAATATATTTATAGACGACGGCGCGGTAAACATACTGTCGCGCTACGCGAAAAGCGGACGCGACGCGGTAAAGCTTCTTCAAATGGCAAAAAATACCGTGCTTCTTGACGGCAGACGGCGCGTAAGCGCGGACGACGCGGCATGGACGCTCGGAGCATGCAGGTACACAAACGGAATGTATTTTGACGGCAAAGAAAAGATAATAGATATATCCGTTATAAAGCCAAAAGAAAAAAACAGTTGAAAAATGGATAAAAAGATTATATAATAGTAATGTTACTATTATTTTAGGGGTGAAACCGTTTTGGAAGAAATTATATATATACCTGTCGTACCTATGCGCGGAATGGTACTTTTCCCGCATATGACGCTGAATTTTGACGCAGGACGCGATATGTCCGTAAAGGCGCTCGAAGCTGCGGCTGCCGAGAACTCGACGGTGCTTCTCGCCGCGCAAAAGGACATGAATACGGAAAAACCGTTGTTTAAAGATTTGTACGAAATAGGCACAATAGCGGTTATAAAGCAAGTAATGCGTATGCCGGGCGGCGTTACGCGCGTTATTGTGCGCGGAATAAAGCGCGCGGTAATCGCGGAGTGCCGCGAGGACAAGGACTATCTGCGCGCCGGAGTTATCGAGTGCGACGATGCCTACGACGGCAACGCGCTTATGAAAGAAGCGTACGCGAAAAGACTGAGAAAGTCATACGAGGAATACTTTTCACAGAACCCGAAGCTTACAGCCGATAATTTCATGCACGTAATGTCGGTGTACGATTTGGGCGAGCTGTGCGACACAATAGCCGCCGATGTGGAGCTTGACGTAAAGAGCAAGCAGAGGCTGCTTGACGAAATCGAGGTATACAAAAGAGTAGAACAGCTTATCATTTTCATACAAAATCAACTTGAGGTGCTGCGTATCGAACGTCAGATAGCGCAGAAAGTAAAGGAGCGTATAGACAAAAACCAACGCGAGTACTATCTGCGTGAACAGCTGCACGTAATACAGGAGGAATTGGGCGACGGCGACGGAGTGAGAGAGGAAACCGAGGAGTACACGAAAAGAATAAACGGACTCAAAGCTCCGAGAGAGACAAAGGAAAAGCTTTTAAAGGAAGCGGACCGTTTCTCAAAGATGCCGGCAAGTTCCTCGGAAAGCGCGGTTATACGCAATTACCTTGATGCCGTGCTCGACCTGCCGTGGAATAAGAGCACGAAAGAAGACTTTGACATAAAGAAAGCGGAGAGTATTTTGGAGGAGGACCACTACGGTCTTGAAAAAGTAAAGGAACGGATATTGGAATACCTTGCGGTACGCCGTCTTACAAACGGCAAAAGCAGCGCGATACTCTGTCTTGTCGGACCTCCGGGCGTCGGAAAGACGTCGATTGCGAAATCTGTCGCGCGTGCGCTCGGAAGAAAGTACGTAAGGATTTCGCTCGGCGGTATACACGACGAAAGCGACATACGCGGTCACAGAAAGACGTACATCGGCGCAATGGAAGGCAGAATAATGGCGGCGATGAAAGAAGCCAAGACAAAAAATCCGCTTATACTGCTTGACGAGATTGACAAAATGGGCGCGGACTATAAGGGCGACCCGTCGGCGGCGCTTTTGGAGGTGCTTGACTGCGAGCAAAACGCCGCTTTCCGCGACCACTACATAGAAGTACCGTTCGATTTGTCTAAGGTGTTGTTTATAACGACCGCCAATACTCTTGATACTGTATCAAGACCCTTGCTCGACCGTATGGAGGTAATAAAGCTTTCGGGATATACGAGCAGCGAAAAATTTCATATAGCCAAGGATTACCTCGTAAAAAAGGCGGTAAAGAATAACGGTCTCGAGGAGACACAGATAAACATAACCGACGCCGCGCTTAAACGCATAATCGACTGTTATACGCGCGAGGCGGGCGTGAGAAAGCTGGAGCAGAGCATAGGAAAGATATGCCGAAAAGCTGCGAAACAGCTTCTTGAAACAAATAAAAAGTCGGTAAGAATAACCGTAAAAAACCTCGAAGAATACTTAGGCAAGGAGCGTTTTCACTTTGACGCGATGAACGAGCATGACGAGGTGGGCGTTGCGCGCGGACTGGCGTGGACGTCTGTGGGCGGAGAAACGCTGTCGGTAGAGGTAAGTGTAATGCCGGGCAGCGGCAAGGTAGAACTTACCGGTAAGCTCGGCGACGTGATGAAAGAGAGCGCGAGCGCGGCAATAAGCTATATACGCGCCAACTCTAAAACGCTTGGCATAAGCGAGACATTTCATAAAACAAAAGATATACATATACACGTACCCGAGGGCGCTGTACCAAAGGACGGACCATCGGCAGGTATCACAATGGCGACCGCGGTTGTGTCTGCGCTCACCGAAAGCCCGGTAAGAAACGATATAGCCATGACGGGTGAGATTACTCTTCGCGGACGCGTTCTGCCTATAGGCGGACTTAAAGAGAAGTCGCTCGCGGCATACCGCGCGGGTATAACCGATATAATAATACCGGAGGAAAACAAACCCGATATTGACGACGTGCCGCGTGAGATACGCGACAAGCTGAATTTCATACCCGTAAGCAGTATGGACACGGTGCTTAGGAACGCTTTAAGATAAGGAGGATAATACATGAATTTACATAACGCGAGCCTGACTGTCAGTGCAGTGCGTCCCAACCAGTACCCGACTACGGGGTATATGGAATTTGCGTTTGCCGGACGTTCCAACGTGGGTAAATCGTCGCTGATAAACAAGCTTTTAAACAGAAAATCACTCGCGCGCGTATCGTCTACTCCCGGCAAGACCGCGACTATAAACTTTTACAATATAGACGATACAATTTACCTTGTAGACCTGCCCGGCTACGGCTACGCGCAGCGCTCAAAGAGTGAGACGGAGAAATGGGGCAAAATGATGGAGGACTACCTTTCGTCGCGCGAAACGCTTGTGCAGACAATTCTGCTTGTTGACAGCCGCCATAAGCCCACAGCAGACGACGTGCAGATGGCGGAGTGGATACGTCACTACCATGACAACCTTATAGTTGTGGCTACCAAGACGGATAAGCTCAAAAAGAAAGAGATAGAGCCAAATTTGGAGCGTATATGGGAAACGCTTGAAATGGGAGAGGACGACCTCTTGGTACCGTTCTCGATAAATGACGACGAGGGTAAGTATTCCGTATGGGATATGATTGAAATGATGCGCGCCGGAGAACTGTTTCCGTACGAGGCGGACAGCGAAGGCGAGTAAAAATAAAGGATAAAAGGGGAGGACAATATTTTGAAGAGGATAATTGCCATACTTGCGGCGCTGTGCGCCGTATGCGCGGGAATAAGCGCGTTTGCGGCTGACCTTACGTTCACGCCGGAGGGCGGAGGAAAGTGGATTTACTGCAACAATCCCGAGGATATAAAAAACCGTAATCTTATGAACAGTGACGAAAATCCGCCGTCATACATAATGAACAATGAAAATCTTGAACCTGACTTATATGATTTTCTGCTATGCCATATAAACGCGACGGATACGAATGACGGCTACGGAAAGGGCTATAACGTTGAGCTTGACATGGAGCTTACGGCGGTTGAGGACAGCGAAATAACAATAAACAAGGCATTTTTTGAAACACCTCTGGACGACGCGTACATTTACAGCGACGGAACATGGGCAAAGGTTATGAATAAAGCGGGCTGTCTTAACGGACTTGCGTCGTTTTTGGGCGTAAACCTTGCGGAAATGAACGGCGCCTGCTTGTACGAGGCGCAGCCTTACGAAGCCGTGACGCTGGAAATAAAAAAAGGCGAAACCGTATGGCTAAGCTCATACATGGACGGTTACAGACCCGTAAGCTGGGGCAAGCCCGTGCAGATAATGGGCGAGATTGCAATAAATTCGGGTAAAATGAATTTTAACGTTGCCGCCTTTAAATCGGGCGAGGAAGTGGGAGACAGAAGCTCTTTCACGCCCGACGCGAAGTTCGGCGAGTACGCCTACGACCGCGCGCAAAAAGGTATAGCGGATTCGCTGCCTAAGGTAAATGCCAATCTCGAGTACAAAATAGATTATTCCTACAAGGACGGAGACCTTGTTTACAATAAGGTATTTAACCAGTATAAGCCGGAGGGAAACGTCACGGACTCTTGGTGTACCCACCTGAATCCGCAGGACGATTTATGGTCAAAGACAACGGCTGTGGAGTCCGATCTTTTGCACTATAAGTACACGGACGACTCCAAGCTCACCTATTACGGCTCGTCCGTAAAGAGCAAGAAAAAGGACAATGTTTGGCAGTTCGACCCGTTCCACAGCGACACCACGTATTACGAGGGCGATGTGACATGGTACACGGCGGACGAGTACGTGCCGAATTACGAGCTGTCCGAAAGACGCAGCAACCAGGGCTACGCCTGCAGCATGGGCAACTACGGCGTGACGGAATGTTATAATCTGAAAGTGAAAAACGTCACAAATCAGGATAAGTATTTTGAGTATCTTGTTGAAACAAGCTCGAATGTAGCCGTGTTTGTGGAGGACGAAAACGGAAAGCACAGCGGCATTTTTAAGGGCGAGAAGGGCGACGCGCCGAGAGAGGTTATGGCGAGCGTGCTTATACCGGCGGGCGAAGAAAAGGAATTTTCCTTTAACCTCGTGCTGCCTATAAACTACTTCGGCGGAATACGCAATTCATTCCAAATATCGGACGAAAAGCATACGGGCAGAACATACGAGGACTTTTTAAGCGACCCGAGGGCGGCGGAAGGACCTATGTCGCGCGGCATTATCGCGAGCGAGTTAAAGGATAAGCTTTCTGACGAGGTAAAGGAGATAATAGACGGCGACTACGACTGCTTTGAGCTTGTGGAGACGGATAACGGCTACGTAATGCGCTGGATAGCGTGGGACGGAAGCCCGTACTACTGCGGCAGCCGCTGGGATTTTGTAAAGAATATCTACTTCCTCGACAAGGACTTCAAAATACTTGACCGATACACGCCCTCAAAGATTGCAAGACTTGCCATGTTCTACGATGGCTACTACTACGTTGAGGACGCGGACGGCAACCACTTAAGAACGGTTGACGGTAAGGAATGGGAGGCATACGGCGGACGTATGCCGCTCCCTGAGGTTACGTTTAACGCCTCAAAGCCGTCGGAGTGGGCAATGGAGGATGTGAGCCGCGCATACGAGATAGGCGCCGCGCCGTATAAGCAGAAAGATAAGCTCGTTTACACCGATAATATGACGCGCGGAATGTTCTGCGATGTTCTCGCGGGTATGCTCAAAATAAAGAATGTTCTTCCCGAGACGGGTGAAATGAAGTTTACCGATACCGACAGCGAAAACGTTTCGCGCCTGTGGAACGCGGGAATAATATCGGGCTATGACGAGTACACGTTCGCGCCGGACAATCCCATAACGCGGGAGGAAGCGGCAATGCTTCTCGATAACGCGGCATGGTACATGGGACTTGCAAACGGCACGGCTTATAATGGGTATAAGTACGCCGACGATAATAAAATCGGAGATTGGGCAAAGGGCGCTGTTTATGAAATGAACGCTTTGGGTATTATGACAGGCGTCGGCAATGACGCCTTCTCCCCGAAGTCGAGTTATACAAACGAGCAGTCCATATCAACGATAATGCGTCTTTACGATGCGGTTTAAATCAAAATATATTTCGGGCGGGATTCAAATCCCGCCTTTTTTGATGATTAATTTATTCAAAACAGCTTTCGTTTCTTTTTTTATACTTGAAAAAATATCCCATATGTAGTACAATATTCAAAGAAATAAATTTGCAAACGGAGAATTGCGTATGAAAGTAATAGCGGCTACAAAGAACAAGGGCAAAATCAGGGAAATTCAGGAAATACTGTCACCCTTGAATATCGAGATAATATCACAGCGGGAGATAGGTATTGACGTGGACGCGGAGGAAACCGGCGACACCTTTGAAAGGAACGCGATTATAAAGGCGCGCGCGGTAGCGATGATTTGCGACTATCCCGTGCTTGCCGACGACAGCGGACTTTGTGTGGACGCGCTCGGCGGCGCACCCGGGGTAAGGAGCGCGCGATACGCCGGAGACGGAGCCACGGACAGCGACAGAATAAACAAACTTCTTGCGGAAATGGACGGTAAGACGGACAGAAACGCGAAATTTGTCACTTCTGTGGCGTTTATATTCCCGGACGGTCGGGAAATAACCGCGTCAGGCGAGGTGCGCGGCGTTATAACCGACGCGCCGAAAGGTGAAAACGGCTTCGGCTACGACCCCGTATTTTACTGTTTGGAACTAAACAAGACGTTTGCCCAGGCAAGCGACGAAGAAAAAAACAGCGTCAGCCACAGGGGCAGGGCGCTTAAAAATCTGTATGAAAAGCTTAAAATGTTGGAGGTAAGATAATTATGATGGACGATATTTATTTGGAGTACATGGTCAAGAAAAAGAAAAGCGCTTCTCAAAAGGCGCTTATCATACTTATAGTGGCGGGAGGCGCTATGTTGTCTCTCGTGATGCTCGCGCTTATTTACGGATTCGCGCTTTACCTTGCCGGCACACAGCTCGGCTCGTTCGCGTTCAGCATAGGCTTCGTGCTTATCGCCCTTATGTGGTACGGCGCGTATTTGCTCATAGGCATGCAAAATATCGAGTACGAATATATATTAACAAACAGTGAGATAGACCTTGACAAGATTATGTCTAAGAAAGGCAGAAAACATATAGTCGGTTTTGACTTCAAGGACGTGACAATATGCGCCAACATAAACGACAGCGACCATAACCATGACTACAAAAACATAACTCCGGCAAAGACATACAACCTTATCGGAGACCCGTCGGCGAGCAATATTTACTACGCGGACTTCCCCGAGGAAAACGGTACGTCGAGAGTACTTTTTCAGCCGACTTACAAGATGATAAGCTCCGCGAAGCGCTACAACCCGAGAAATATTTTCGTAATGGAGTAACGTATACGATTTTTTGTTTGAGAAAGGCGGCTTATATATGAAAGCGTGTTTTGCGCGTGAGATGCGCGAGGTTGACAGGGCTGCGAGCGAAAAGGGCGGCATACCGAGTATAGTACTTATGGAAAACGCGGCGATTGCGTGTGTCAGAGAGCTTGAAAAAGACTTTGGCAGCGTGGAGAATAAGCGTATAGCCGTTTTCTGCGGCAAAGGCAACAACGGCGGCGACGGCTTTGCCGCTGCGCGCCATCTGCATAATCTCGGCGCGGACGTTTCCGTATACCTTGTATGCGGAAACGACTTCAAAGGCGACGCGAAGATAAATTTCGACATTATAAAAAGAATGAACGTCAATACGGACGTTATTTCCGATACGGAAAACCTCAAATACATCATACGTTCCAACGACATTATTGTGGACGCGATATACGGCACGGGTATCCACGGCACGGTAGACGGAATAAGCTATGACGTAATTAACGAGATAAACGAAAACTCGTCCTACACGCTGTCGGTGGACGTGCCGAGCGGCATAGACAGCGACAGCGGCGAGATATGCGGCATATGCGTGAAGGCGCATAAGACGGTTACATTCGCCGCGTACAAGGTCGGTATGCTGATGTTTCCGGCGGCTGACTTCGTGGGCGAGGTGACCGTCGCGGATATTTCCATACCCGACTATATAATAAATGACATGGGTATTTGCATAAACGTGACCGACGACAAGCTTGTGCGCGATAATCTGCCTCGGCGCGCCGACAACTCGCATAAGGGCGACTACGGCAAGGTGCTTGTAATCGCCGGAAGCGAGGGACTTTCCGGCGCGGCGTATTTGTCGTCACAGTCCGCCGTAATATCGGGCAGCGGTCTTGTCACGCTTGCGCTGCCTGCGTCTCTGAACGCGGCTATGGAGGCAAAAACCACCGAGGTAATGACGCTTCCGTTAGCCGATATATACGGTCATATCAGCTCTGACGCGTGCGAGACTGTTCTAAAAAAGCTCGAGGGCGCGGACGCGGTGCTTATAGGACCGGGAATAGGAAGAAGCTCCGACGCGGCTAAAGTTATAAAAGCCGTGCTGGGGGCGTCGGGGGTACCCGTTATAATCGACGCGGACGGTATAAACGCCGTAGCGAAAAATATGGACGTATTAAGCGACTGCACCTGCCCCGTCATATTCACGCCGCACACGGCTGAAATGTCGCGTCTTACGGGACTTGATACGGACTATATAGAGGAAAACAGGCTTATGGTTTCCAAGGAATTTGCCGAGGAATACGGGGTAACCCTCATATTAAAGGGACATCACACTATAGTCACAGGTCAGGACGGAGAACAATATATTAATATTACAGGCAACCCGGGTCTTGCGACAGGCGGCAGCGGCGACGTGCTTGCCGGAATAACCGCGTCAATGGCGGCGAGAGGCATAAACGAAACAAAGGCAGCGGCAATGGCTGTGTATATACACGGCGCGGCGGGCGATATTGCGAAACGGAAATACGGTGAAGAATCGGTCACCGCGACGAGCGTTATGGAGAACATTCCCTGCGCGCTGCGGCAAATATTACAGGTAGAAAAACGTTAAATGATGTGCTATAATTAAGGAGAATTGAAAATGGATAAGCGGACATGGGCTGAGGTTGACCTTGACGCCATAGCCCATAACATAAAAGAAATAAGGAAAATCACGAACCCTGACGCGCAGATAATGGCGGTGGTGAAGGCTGACGCATACGGTCACGGCTTCCTTGAAGTCACGAGGACGCTTTTGGAAAACGGCGCCGACCGTTTGGCGGTAGCCATGCTCCAAGAGGGGAAGCAGCTTAGAAGCCGCGGCGTTACGGTACCCATACTGGTACTGGGCGCTTTGGGCGGCGAAACCGCGGAGGATTTAATTAATTTTGACATAACGCCGAGCGTTTTCAGCTACGACTTCGCGAAAGCGCTTTCTTACGAGGCGGAAAGAAAAGAAAAGGTCGTGAAGATTCATATTAAAATAGATACGGGTATGAGCCGTATAGGATTTTTGGCGGGCGATAATGACGAAGAAATAGTTGATGAGATATTTAAAATCTCAAAGCTTCCCTATATAGAGATAGAGGGTATTTTCTCACATTTCGCCGCGTCCGACGAGGCTGATAAGACATACACGCTTTTGCAGTTTGAAAGGTTTATGAATGTGTGCCAAGCCCTTGAGGAGAGGGGGGTACGCATACCGATAAAGCATATCTGTAACAGCGCGGGAATAATGATGTATCCCGAAATGCACCTTGACATGGTGCGCCCGGGAGTGATACTTTACGGCATGTATCCTTCCGACGAAGTGGATAAATCAAAACTGCATCTTGTAAGCGCCATGACTCTGAAATCCACCGTTACGCACGTAAAGGAGGTTCCGGCAGGCAGAGGCGTAAGCTATGGCAGAGAGTACATAACCGACAGACGGACAAAGATTGCGACCGTACCTATCGGTTATGCCGACGGATATTTAAGAAAGCTTGCCCGCGAGGGGAAAATGATTGTAAACGGAGTAAAAGTTCCTATTATCGGAAGAATTTGTATGGATCAATGTATGATTGACGTTACAAATGTCCATAATATTGATAAAGGTGACGAGGTAATCATTTTCGGACGCGAGGGAGTTACGATAGACGACCTTGCTCGGTGGCTGGACACCATCAATTATGAGGTGTCGTGCGTAATAGGCAAGCGTATCCCGAGGATTTATACGAAAAACGGAGAGGCGGTAAAGGTATTAAACTACCTCATGTAAGTCCTTAAGGAGCGGCGCAAAGCGCGCAAGGGTAAAGGTAAAAGGGGGCCTGGTTGCTTTGTCACAAATCAAAAAAACCGATAAAAAAGAGCTTATTAAAAAACTCAAGGACGGTTATAAAGAAATGGCGGATATCAATCTTGAAATAGCGCAGATGTGTGTAGAGGCGGATAACGAGAGTCTTTCGCTGTGTGAGGAAAAACTGACGGAGTGTGAATAAATGTGATTGTGAAAAGAGGAGATATTTATTACGCCGATTTAAGTCCGGTTGTCGGGAGCGAACAGGGCGGTATACGCCCTGTACTCATAATCCAGAACGACATAGGTAATAAATACAGTCCCACGGTCATCGCGGCGGCTATAACAAGCCGCGTGAGCAAGGCTAAAATGCCGACGCATATTGAGCTTACGGCTAAGGAATACGGGCTTAACAAGGATTCGGTGATACTGCTTGAACAAATCAGGACAATAGATAAACGAAGACTACGCGAAAGAATAGGACGCATAGACGATAAGCTTATGGACAGCGTAAACGACGCGCTGTCTGTAAGCTTCGGTCTCGGCGGTATATAAATTGTAGCATGGACTACATAAAAAATAAAAGGTCATGGGGTGCGCTCCATGACCTTTTTCGCTATTTTTCCTTTACTATAACAGTCGGCAGCGACATTTCGCTGTACTGTGTTGATATAATGCTGTTCTTCGCGATACGCGAATACACTCCCGCAAGCTTACCGCCGTACAGGTATAGCCCCGTGATGTTGCTGTACTCCTTATACCTCGCGTTTTTGTCGTGAGTTATATCTATATTAAGCGATGAATACGGCTCGCAGTATTCCTGAAGAAGATAGTTATTGTCCGTGTTTTCCGTAACCGCTTTTCGCCACTCATCGTCCGTCATACCCTCAACTCCGGCGTACACACCCTTGGAAGCGTAGGAATCCTCGGGCTTTATGACCCATTTGTCCTTTGTGTTAAGCACGTCATGCTTTGCGATTTCCTCTGCCGTGAGCGATGCGGTGTAGGGGATATGCTTTTTTACAAACTCCCTCTCACTGTCGGTGAGAAAGGCGGAGGTCATATCGTCATGAAGTACCTTGAACACGATTTTGTTATGCGCGATTTGCGTCTCAAAATCCCCTATAAGACATACGTCGTTGTTTTGCGCCGCCCGTATAAACGGAAGCGCCTTGTCGTAGTTACGCATTATATCGCATGTTACCGCTCGGCGGTATACCGCGTCAATTTTTCTCCCCGTGGGCGAAATGAGATTTTTACCGTCATACGAAAGCTCCGTCATCTCGCATATTTCACACTCGAAGCCGTTATCCTCAAACGCCTTTTTAAACGCCGTAAATTCGCGGCTTATGTCTCCGCCGAAGAAATCTACGATAGCTATGTACGGATTCTGGACAGCCCTGTCGTAGGTACTGTATATCTTTGCAAAGGTCTTTACCCACGAGTTAAACAGCTCAAACGTGCGCACATCGTATGCTTTTACAAATTTCTTGTACGCGCTCGTCAGCTTAAGAGCCTCGTTAAGCTCCTTGTCCTCGTTCATCGCGCTTGAACCGTCTGTGTTGAACTCGCAGAACTTAAACGAAAAATCGTCCTCGTTGAAGAATATGTCAACTCTTGCGATAGGCAGAGGACAGGCGTAATGCTCGGGACGAAGAATAAGATTTTCGAGCCGCTTGTCAAAGCCGAACAGCGCGCGGTACTTTTCGTCGGCGCGGTACGCGTGTATTACCTTTACGAGTATACCGTATATAACATCGGCTATTTCCTCGAAATATTTAAGCATATCCTCCGTAAACATCTTAGGTATATAGAGCGTATGCACATAATATCCGTGGTATCGCGCGGTGTACTTTTTTATGTACTCCTGCTGACGCGAGGCGCTTTCGACACTTTCCTCAAAGCTTTCATCAATAATCCGTTTGTAATGCTCCAAAGCCTTTTGCAAATAAATCCTCTCCTTATGTAACGTGTAGGCGCGGACATATCAGCGGAATACCGACGGAACGGTGGTAAGCTGTTCGATACTTGCCTCACCGTTTGTAATATGCTTTATTTCATTCATGAACTTCAAAAAATGCTTGGAGTTATTATGCTCCTCTATGACCGCGTCATTAAGCCACTCCTCTATAAAAGTAAAACGCGACGCGTCATCTCTCGCCTGATAAATCTTGTACGCGAGATTACCCTTTTCCTTGCGCGTCTCACGCACAACGTTCATCGTGTACTTTTTAAACTCCTCAATTTTATCCGAACATACGCTGAATTTTGCTATTATTGTAATCATAGATATTCACTCCTTAATATTCTGCCTTTAAGTATACCATATTTCTCACATATTTACAAGAGCAATAACAAAAAAAGCGGCTTGATTATTTGCGCCGTTTGTCGTACAATATATGTATGGAGGGGTACTTATGATTTATACCGTAACTCTGAATCCGGCGCTTGATTATATTGTAAATGTTCCCGAGTACATAGAGGGCGAGGTCAACAGAGCGGAAACGGAAAGAATATCGGCCGGCGGAAAAGGAATAAATGTTTCGCTCGCGCTGAATAATATGGGAGTAAGGAATACCGCGCTCGGCTTTACGGCGGGCTTTACTGGCGCGCAAATAAGGAAAATACTCGCCCAAAGGGGCTGCGATACTGACTTTATCGAGCTTGACGGCGGTTTTTCGCGAATAAACGTAAAGATAAAAGGCGGCGCTGAAACCGAGATAAACGGTAACGGACCCGTGATTACGCGCGCCGACACGGACGCGCTCGTAAAAAAGCTCGGCAACCTCAGCGAAAACGACATACTCGTGCTGTCAGGCAGCGCGCCCCCGTCGCTTCCGTCAAGCATATACGGCGACATAATGAACGCGCTTAAAGACAAAAAAATAAAAACGGTAGTGGACGCGTCGGGCGATTTGCTTATGAGCGCGCTGAAATACAAGCCGTTTTTAATAAAGCCGAACCATAAGGAGCTTGGCGAAATATTTTCCGCGAATATAACCTCGCGCAGGGAGGCTGCGCATTTCGCGTCAAAGCTCTGCGATATGGGCGCGCAAAACGTGCTCGTTTCCATGGCGGGCAGCGGCGCGGTGCTTGTACGCGGCGATGGTACGGTGTACGAAAAAGAAGCGCCCAAAGGCGCGGTCGTAAATTCCACCGGCGCGGGAGATTCTATGGTTGCCGGATTTATAGCCGGTTTTTTTAAAAGCGGAAATTTTGAGGAAGCGCTTAAAACGGGAGTGGCGGCAGGCAGCGCGAGCGCGTTTTGCGAGGAGATAGCGCCGCGAGAAATGATAAAGAAAATATACGGGCAATTATAAGACAGGAACCATATGGAGGGGTGTCATGCGTGAATTTGACTATACAATAACGGATCCCGACGGCGTACACGCGAGACCGGCGGGTATACTTGTACGCGAAGCCGTAAAGTACCGATCGTCGATTACTCTTGAAAAGGACGGGAAATCAGGTGACGCGAAAAGAATTTTTTCCGTAATGGGACTGGGCGCGAAATGCGGTCAAACCGTCAGCGTAAAGGTCGAGGGAGTTGACGAGGCGCTTGCCGCGGCGGCTATCGAAGAATTTTTAAAGGCTAATCTATAAAAAAACGGCTTAATACAAAGCCGTTTTTTTAATATCCTTACCGATACCCAAAAACCATACCGACGGCGCGTAGACCGCCGTTATTACAATTCCCCACGCAATTACCGACCCAATACTGACGCGCGCGCGCATAACCGCCAAAACTGCCGCTGCGGCGGGCGGTACCAGCGAAGGCGCGAGACGCAGTATTTGTTTCCAAAAATACGCCATATCGAGCCCTACGCGCCTTTGGTAGTAGATATTCATTATTATGATATTACCGACAAATATGCAAACGCACGTGCCGAGCGCGCAGCCTATCTCACCGAAACGTACACACAGCGGTATACTTACCGCGATATTGAATGTCGCGATGACAAAATACAGCACGGAGCGGAACCTGTGCATATCCTTCGCGCGCTGTATTTCTATACCGATTGACTGAATTGACGTAACGAGCAGCGGCGACATGAGCAAAAGAGCGGTATAGTAAGGTATGTCGCTTTGAAGCCCCGACCAAAGACGCATAAACGGTCTGCCCACGCCTACGAATACTGTAAATATATACGCCATAACGCAAAGCTGCAGCCTGCCGAAACGCGCAAAGAACCGCGTAAGCTCCGCGTCGCTCCTTTTAAACGCCGCGAGCGAATACGCCTTCGGCGAACATAGCGACGCAAGCGCGTATGAGACGGTAAGGAAATAAGAGTTAAACTGCGAGCCGAGCGAGTACGCCGTGACGCTTACGGAACCTTTTACTATACCGAGAATGGTTTTATCCGCGTTCCAGTTTATTTGATCGCTTACTATATTCAGGAATATAAAAAACGAAAACGTAAAAAGACGCTTAAACAGCTTCGCGTCAAACGCGAAGCGAAAACGCATACCAAGCCTTACAAGACAGAAAATCATAGACGCGATAAGCTTTATAAACGATATGAGCGTCATACATACCGCCACGCCGACAGAGCCTTTACCCAAGAGCATAACGGGAAGCGTAAGCATCGGATTAAGGACGGCGGTAATAATAACGATAGCCTTTTGGAACGCGAACCGTTCCTGCGATATTATGTACGAATCGAATATATTAACCGGCAAAGTCAGCGCGAGATTTACCGTCATAACGGCGAGCAGCGGCTTCAGCACGGACAATTCGCTTTCCGACGTTGACGCGGAAAAAATTACGTCCGCGTTAAGCGTTATGACCGCGCCCGCTATGAGCGCCGCGAGCGACGCGAGCGCGAAAATAACGGTAAACATACCGTTTAATACGGCGATACCGTATTCGTTACCCTCCGACTTGTACTGCGAGTAAAAGCGCAGATACGAGCTGCCGAAGCCGAAACTCAGCAGACCGAGGTTTGCTATAGTGGAAATCGCAAGCTGCAAAAGCCCGTAATCGCTGCCGCCGAGCAGACGGAGCATAACGGGCGTGTAGGCTATGCTTATTACGCTTTGAATAAATATTGCCGCGTAAGACAATATGAAGCCGGATTTAATATAAGATGATTTCATGCGTTTCACCCGAAAATCCTTTGAATAAATCTTGTTATATACACTCCCGCGACGATAGGGAGAGGCTTGTTAAGCTTAAGAAGCGCGAAATACAGCCTGTGATGGAACGGAGATACGTCTACACGCTCGAGAAACGCTTCTTTCTTCGTAAAATCGCATATTTTTTTTATATTATCGAGTTTTTTGAAAAACGGCAAGCTGTTTTCCTTTTTCAGCTCGTTGCTTATCGACGTCTTGACGAGGTACGCATAGTAATAATCAAGCTGCGAGGCATACGGTGACGACGCGATACGCGAGCGCGAAAAGAACTCGTAGAGTAATTTAAAGCGCTCAAAGTACATATCGTCATACGCCGCGGTCATCTGCGTTTCGGAGTGTCTGTAATGGTAAAGCGACATATCCTTTATAAAGTACAGACTTTCGCAGTCGAGCAGGTACGGGTAAACGCAAGCCGCGTCCTCGCCCGTGCGTATATTTTCGTCTATCGCCATTTGATGCTTAATAAGCTTCTCGCGCCTGTATAGCTTGTTCCATATTACGGGATAAATCCCAAACGTGTAGAAATCTCCCGCATAGAGCATCTTAGGGAATATTTTTGACTTTAAATCCTCCGCGCCGTAGTAGCCCGCCTCCAAATCCGCGCTTGTCGCGCCGGAAGAGAGCGGCAGAGACTTGCTCTCGTGCGCCACATCGCACATTACGAGGTCGCACGAGTATTTTTGCATATAATGCACCATTTTTTCGTACATACCGCTGTCGATCCAGTCGTCGCCGTCAACGTACCCCGCATACATACCGCGCGCGGCGCTTATACCCGCCTTGCGCGCGCTGACTACTCCGCCGTTTTCCTTATGTATTACCCTTATTCTGCCGTCCGTGACGGCGAATTTATCGCATATTTCTCCGCTGCCGTCATCACTGCCGTCGTCAACGAGTATAAGCTCGTAGTCGGTGAACGTTTGAGCGAGAATACTTTTTATGCACTTCTCCAAAAAAGCGCGGACATTATAAACCGGTACAATTATGCTGAGTGTTGGTTCCATTTATCCGCGCCTCCTTTACATTTTACTCCGATTATATATTATACCATGATTTGCCCGCTTAGTCAATGTCTGTTATCACTAAACGCAAACCTTTCCGCGCTATTTACAAAAAATAATATTTATGCTAAAATAACCTTAACAAATATTTAAAGCGAGGGGGAGAGACCGTGGAAACAAAGGTAAGCGTAATAATACCGACCTATAACCGCGCTGACACAATAGAGCGGTGCGTAAAAAGCGTCGCGGCGCAAACGCTTCGGGACATTGAAATCATAGTCGTTGACGACGGCTCGACCGACGCGACTCCCTCCGTACTGGAAAAGATTGATGACGCGCGCGTAACGGTAATACGGCAGGATAACTTAGGGCAGGGCTTTGCGCGAAACCGCGGTATGGACGCGGCGAGCGGTAAATATATAGCCTTTGCCGACTCCGACGATACAATAGAGCCGGAAATGCTGCGCGTCATGTACGAAAGGGCGGAAGAAACGGGCGCGGATGTTGTGCAGTGCGGCATAACCGATGTGTACCCCGACGGAAAACGCGCCGCCCAGCTTGCCGCCATAGACAAAACCGTAACCGTAACAAACAAAGGCGCGTACATGGACAAGTATTTTACGCCCTGTATTCACAGCTACGAGGTCTGCAACAAGCTCATAAGACGCGGCTTTATAACAGCCTCGGGCATACGCTTCCGCGATACAAAACGCTGCTTTTCCGAGGACTTAATGTTTAACATGGAACTGATACCTTACATAAACAAAATCAGCTTTATTGAGAAATCGTATTATAATTACTATCGGCACGAGAACAGCCACCTTCACAAGAATTTGGAAAAACGGCTCGCGTCGATTTGCGTGCTGTTTCGCGACTTTATAAGCGGCGCGGACGAGGAAATGAAAAGCGCCGCGTCGTACACGGCATCTATGATAATAGCGTACAACGCGGGACAGTGCGTTTCGGTTAGCAGGCAAGCGGCGTCGGATACGCTTTGCGGCAGGGAGTACAAGGCTTACGTAAAAACAGCCCTTACACGCGGCTGCAAGGCAAATCACAGACTGTTTCTTACCGCAATGCTCCTGTCGCCGAAAATGATGAAAACAGCGCTCGCAGAACGTTACGGACGGAGGTGGGAGCAGTGAAGATATTCCTCGACGGCTACTCCGACCGTAATTTGGGCGACGATTTAATGCTCGCGCTTGCCGCTCGCGGACTTGACGGACATGAAATTTATACCGCTCCCGATATGCCCGCTGTTCAAAACGCGCTGCAAACGGAAAGAAAGAGAGGCTTTGACTGTTACCTCAAGGTAATAGGCTCGGGCTTTCAGATATACGATAATATGGGAATAGCGTACCGCCTGCGCGATATTGCAAAGGAAAGACGCTATGCGCCGATACGCGCGGTGATTGGATGCAATATAAGCGCCTTCATAAACCGCGCCGCGCAAAGCGCGGTTCGCGCCCACATACGCAGCTTCGATTTTATGACCGTGCGCGACAGCTTCTCGCTTGATTATATACGAAAAAACGCGCCGCATGTGCGCTGCGAAAAATACCCGGACATAGTTTTTTCCCTGCCGGACGAGATGATACCGTCCGCCGAGAATTGCGGTATGCTCGGTATAAGCGTAATGCGCGGCGCTCCATACGCGTCATTGGCGCAAACAGCCGACCGCTATGTGAATGAAACGGGTAAAAAGACGCTGCTGCTGTGCTTTGACGGCGGCAGCGAGGACGACATTTCTGCCGCAATGCGCGTGCGGGATATGTCAAAAAGGCGTGATATGATTGAAATTGTAAAGTATGAAACGTCTTACGATATGCTTGAAAAAATGAAAAGCTGCGCCGTTATTCTCGGTATGCGCTTCCATTCCTGCGTATTGGCGGCGCGTATGAATATACCGTTCGTACCGCTCGCTTACTCGGAAAAAACAGACCATATGCTCAGCGATATAGGCTTTAAGGCTAAAATATTCCGCTTGGAAAGCTTTGACGCGCGCGGCGCGGTTGATGCGCTTATGGGAGCGGAGCCGTTAAATCTTGACAAATCAGTCTTTGAGGACGCCAAAGGTCATGTTAAAGCGCTGAACGAATTTCTTGACGGGTATAAGTAATCCTTGCGGTTCGTATCGTATTTTGAATATGCGGGCAAGATAAACCAAAAACGCTGAAAAGGAGAAATAACAATGAATAAAATATTACTCGCGGTTGACGTGCAGCCGGAATTTGCGGATAAGGACGGTCATTACGGACGCATTTTAGACTTTATAAAAAACAGCCGTTATGACGAGATTGTGGCTACGCAGTGCGTGAACAGCCCAAACAGCGCGTGGGTAAAATATCAGAATTGGACAAATCTCATGGACGGCGCAAAACCTCTCGAATTTGATTATGACCGCAAGTACGAGAAAAAGGGATACGGTATGGACGATTACTCCGTGCTTAAAAAGGACGCCCACTACGATATTATAGGCTTTAATACGGGCGCGTGCGTCTTAAAGGTCGCGCTTGACTTGTTTGACAGAGGATATGACTTTAACGTCCTTGCCGACTACTGCTACTCAGACAGCGGCGCGGACCATCACAAAAAAGGACTGTGGACGCTTAATAATCTTTTGGGCAATGCGGTATTGCGGAGCGGCGCGCGGGAGCAAGGAGGAAAATCATGATAAGACTTTTTGACACGCACCGCGTAAGAGAAACGCGCGAACTTGACGGAATATGGGATTTTGAGACAAAGGGAAAAACGTATAAATTGCCCGTTCCCGGGTGCTGGGAGCAACACCCCGATTTGCTCAATTACCGCGGACAGGGTACGTACACGAAAAAGGTTTACATAAAACGGTCAGGCAATATCCGCCTTGAATTTAAGGGCGTGAGCCACACCGCAGACGTGTACTTTGACGGCGTAAAAACCGCGCACCACTACAACGCGTTCATGCCGTTTTCGGCTGTTGTTCCCGACGTGAGCGCGGGTGAGCATGAGATACGCGTCGAAGTTGACAACTCCTTTAGCGAACGCAGCGCGCTGCACATTCCCAACGACTACTACACCTACGGCGGCATAACGCGCCCCGTCGCGCTTGAATATATCGGCGATGTGTACATCGAGCGCGTGCGTTTCACGCCGTCACTTACAGACGGCAAATGGAGCGCGGCGACGGAGATAATAATTAAAAATATTTCGTATAAAGCGCGGACAGTAACGGTAAAGACTTTGCTGGCAGGTACGGAGACGGAGCGTGAAATCAAAGTACCCGCCGCGTCCGATACGACCGTGACGTTTACCCGGGAATTTGACAATATAAAGCCGTGGTTCGTCGGCGAGCCGAATTTGTACGAGCTTACTGCGGCGCTCTCGGTCGGCGGCAAAACGGTTGACGACCTTATTGAGCGCGTCGGCTTCCGCGTAATAGAGGTAAGGGACACTAAAATTTACATGAACGGCAAGCCAGTATTTCTCAAAGGCTTTAACCGCCACGAGGACTACGCCGTAGACGGCTGCGCGGTTTCTTTGCAGCACATGGTACAGGACATGGACTTAATGCAAGCCGCGAACGCGAACGCCGTCCGCACCTGCCACTACCCCAACGACGAGCGTTTTCTCGACCTGTGCGACGAGCGCGGCATAATGGTCTGGGAGGAAAACCACGCGCGCGGACTTCTCCTAAAGGATATGCAGAACCCGAATTTCGAGCGTCAATGTGAGGGCTGCATACGCGAGATGATTGAAAATCATTATAACCACCCCTCGATCGTGATATGGGGCATATTGAACGAGTGCGCGTCCGAGACCGACGAGGGGCGGAGAATGTATAAAAAGCAGTACGAACAAATCAAAGCTATGGATAAAACGCGTCCGACAACCTCCGCGACGTGCCGCCACTTTACCGATATTTGCCTCGATTTGCCCGACGTGGTGTCATTTAATATGTACTCGAACTGGTACCAAAACTGCGATATTGCAAAGCGAAACGACGAGGAGATAGAGTGGATCTATAAATCGGGCGGCGCGGACAAGCCGATAATCGTAAGCGAGGTCGGCGCGGCTGCGATTTACGGCTGCCGTGACCCCTCCCGCTGCAAATGGAGCGAGGAGGGTCAGTCGGACATACTGCGCGATAATCTCGATGTGTACCTGAATGACGATAGGATAAGCGGCGTATTCGTATGGCAGTTTGCCGACTGCCGCGTCACGGAGGAGGGCGAGTGGTTCCAAAGCCGCGCACGCTGCCATAACAACAAGGGCGTCGTCGACGAGTACCGCCGCCCCAAAATCGCGTATGACACAGTTAGGGAAATATTTGGAAAACACAGAGTGAAATAAAATCCCCGCCATATGCGTTTTCCAAAATCATGTGCGGCATGTCAAGGAAATATTTGGAAAATTTGGAGCGAAACAGGATTCTCCCGCGCTTTTTAGCCGCGCGGATTTTCGGACAGCTTCCGCTTCCCCAAAAGCAGCCCCCGCCGCGCGGATTGCCGGACAGCTTCCGTTTCCCCAAAAGCAGCCCCCGCCGCGCGGATTGCCGGACAGCTTCCGTTCCCCCAAAATCAGCCTCGCCGCGCGGATTGCCGGACAGCTTCCGTTTCCCCGAAAGCAGCCCCCGCCGCACGGATTGCCGGACAGCTTCCGTTTCCCCGAAAGCAGCCTCGCCGCGCGGATATTAAATAAAATTTGGCTGTTTTTGAGTGAAAAAACACCTGATTTTGTTCGTAATTAGAGAAAAAAAGGAGAAAAAAAGTTGAAAAGGTCAGATTTTTATTACGAGTTGCCGCAGGAGCTTATAGCTCAGGAACCCCTTAAAGACAGGAGTTCATCGCGTCTTATGGTACTTGATAGAGTAAGCGGAAAGACAGAGCACAAGCGCTTTTACGACATTTTAGATGAGCTTCACCCGGGCGATGCGCTCATATTAAACGACACAAAGGTGATCCCCGCCAGACTGTACGGAAACAAGAAATACAGCGGCGGCGCGATTGAGTTCCTTTTGCTTAATAAACGCTCACTCGACGAATGGGAGGTCATCTTAAAGCCGGGACGTAAGGCTAAGATAGGAGCGGAATTTGTATTCGGCAACGGCGAGCTGGAAGCGCAGGTACTGGACATTGTAAACGATGGTAACCGTATCGTTAAATTCAAGTACGACGGCGTTTTTGAAGAAGTGCTTGATAAGCTTGGAGAAATGCCGCTTCCGCACTATATAACGAAGAAGCTTGACGATAAGGACCGTTATCAAACGGTGTACGCCAAGAACAGCGGCAGCGCCGCCGCGCCGACGGCGGGACTGCATTTTACGCCCGAATTATTAAAAAAAATACAGGAAAAGGGCGTTAATATCGGCTATCTTACTCTCCATGTGGGACTTGGCACATTTCGTCCCGTAAAGGCGGACGATATACTTGACCATAAAATGCACTCGGAATTTTATGTACTGCCAAAGGAAACGGCGGAGCTTGTGAACAGGACAAAGGAAAACGGCGGACGGATATTGGCGGTCGGAACTACGGCTACGCGTGTGCTTGAAACGGCGGGGGCTGAGGACAAGGAGCTTCACGCGAGCACCGGCTGGACGGACATATTCATTTATCCGGGTAAGAAGTTTCACGTTATCGACGCGCTTATAACGAACTTTCATCTGCCCGAATCGACGCTTATCATGCTCGTAAGCGCGTTTGCGGGCAGGGAAAATGTGCTTAACGCCTACGATGAGGCGGTAAGGGAAAGGTACCGCTTTTTCTCATTCGGAGACGCTATGTTTATAAGATAAAGGAGATACGATATGTTTAGAATTTTAAATACTGACGGACTTGCCAGACGCGGTGAGTTTGACACGGTTCACGGCAAAATACAAACGCCCGTGTTTCAGAATGTCGGAACGCTCGCGGCTATAAAGGGCGCGTTAAGCACGGAGGATTTGAAAGAAATAGGCTGTCAGGTAGAGCTTTCAAACACCTACCACCTGCATCTGCGTCCCGGCGATGAAGTAATAAAAAAACTGGGCGGACTTCATAAGTTTATGAACTGGGACAGACCGATACTCACCGACAGCGGCGGATTTCAGGTTTTTTCTCTCGCAAAGCTGCGTAAAATAACGGAAGAGGGTGTGAGCTTTAATTCACACATAGACGGCAGACGTATATTCATGGGACCCGAGGAAAGCATGCGCATACAGTCGAATCTCGCGTCGACAATCGCTATGGCATTCGACGAGTGCGTGGAAAACCCCGCGCCGTACGAGTACGTTAAGGAGTCGGCTGACAGGACATATAGGTGGCTTGTACGCTGCAAAAATGAAATGACGCGATTAAACTCGCTTGACGATACGATAAACAAAGAGCAGCTTCTGTTCGGTATAAATCAAGGCGGCACATATGATGATGTGCGTATTGATAATATGAAAAAAATAGCGGAGCTTGACTTGCCGGGCTATGCAATAGGCGGCCTTGCGGTAGGAGAGACGCACGAGGAAATGTACCATATACTTGACGCGGTACTCCCTCATGCGCCACAAAATAAACCGCGCTACCTTATGGGCGTGGGAACGCCTTCAAACATCATAGAGGGGGTGGCGCGCGGCATAGACTTCTTCGACTGTGTAATGCCTTCAAGAAACGCGCGTCACGGATTTATATTTACGCGCCGCGGTACGATAAATTTGAAAAACGAGAAGTACGCGCTCGATGACCGCCCGATTGACAGCGAATGTAACTGCCCGACATGCCAAAGGTACACGAGGGCATATATACGCCATCTTTTTAAGGCGGGCGAAATGCTTGCGATGCGTCTTTCGGTACTGCATAATCTTTATTTTTTTAACGAGCTTATGGAAAGAATAAGAAAGGCGATAGAGGAAAACCGCTTCGAGGAATTCAGACGTGAAAACACCTTTAAGCTCGCGCAAAGAGTTGAGGATTGACACGTAAAATAATCAATATTCATGGTTGCATTTTCCGAAGAACTAATGTATAATAAATATAGCTAAACAAAGGAGGATATTACTTATGAAGGCTAAGTACAAAAGGGTGCTTTTAAAGATAAGCGGTGAAGCACTTGCGGGCGCCAACGGCTTCGGTCTCGACGAGGGTACGCTGGAACGTATCAGCGAAAATGTCAAAAAGGTCGTTGATATGGGAGTACAGGTATCCATAGTCGTGGGAGGCGGTAACATTTGGCGCGGCAGAAGCAGCGAGAATATGGACAGAACAAGAGCCGACCACATGGGTATGCTCGCCACCGCGATAAACGCACTGGCGCTTTGCAGCGCGCTTGAGAACTTTGACGTTCCGACGAGAGTGCAGACAGCTATAGAAATGCGTCAGGTAGCGGAACCGTATATCAGAGGCAAGGCGGAGAGACATTTGGAGAAAGGCAGAGTAGTCATTTTCGGCTGCGGAACAGGCAACCCGTTCATGTCAACCGATACGGCGGCAGCTTTGAGGGCAGTCGAGACGGACGCAGACGTAATACTTCTTGCGAAAAAGGTTGACGCGGTATATGACAGCGACCCCAACATTAACCCGAACGCCAAGAAATATGATGTACTTTCTTTCAGCGATATTCTTTCAAAAAATCTCGGAGTTATGGATTCCACGGCGGCGTCGCTTTGCCGCGACAATAACGTGCCTATTCTCGTTTTCGGACTTAACGACCCCGCCAATATTGTAAGAGCGGTAAAAGGCGACAGAATAGGAACACTTGTAAACGACAGCGGTGTGCTGTAAAAATAAAGTAACGGTATAGGAGGAAATGATTATGGGCAAATATCCCGAAGTGGAAGCAAGAATGGAAAAAAGAATAAACGGCTACGCAAGCGAGTTAAAGACTATACGCGCCGGACGCGCAAATCCGTCCGTACTCGATAAGGTGTCTATCGACTACTACGGCACAATGACGCCTATCCAGCAGGTAGGCTCTATCTCGTCGCCCGAACCGAGGCTTCTCGTAATTCAGCCGTGGGACGCGTCTGTTTTGAAAGATATAGAAAAGGCTATAAACGCGTCCGATATAGGTATAGCTCCGCAAAACGACGGTAAAGTTATCAGACTGAACTTTCCGCCGCTTACGGAGGAAAGAAGAAAAGAACTTGTAAAAACGGTTAAGAAGTACACCGAGGAAGCCAAGGTACAGATACGCAACGCGAGACGCGACGCTCTTGAGGACTTTAAGAAGCAGAAAAAGGACGGCGAAATGACCGAGGACGACGTTAAGGGCGCGGAGAAAGACATTCAGAATTTGACGGACAAGTATATCAAGGAAATAGATGATATATGCGCCGCGAAAGAGAAAGAAATATTAGAGGTATAATGGCGCACGTCCGCATTAAAATTGTAAAATCGTAGGGGCGACCCTCGCGGTCGCCCGTTTTGCGTATTAAAAAAATAAATCCGAAAGGAATAGAACATGCTGTTTAAGCGTAAAACAAACAAAGAAATAGATTTGACGCGTCTGCCGAAACACGTAGGCGTGATAATGGACGGTAACGGACGCTGGGCAAAAAAGCGCGGTCTGCCGCGAAGCGCGGGACACAGCGCGGGCGCGGACAGTCTGAAAAAAATCATCACAGAGGCCAATAACATGGGTATCAAATACATTACCGTCTACGCGTTTTCAACAGAAAACTGGAAGCGTCCAAAAGAGGAAGTCGATTACCTGATGAACCTGCTTTTGGGGTATCTTCGTAACGCCGAGCGCGACTTGGCGGGTGAAAACGTACAAATAAAGGTTATAGGTTCACGCATGGAGTTAAGCGAAGAAATTCAGGAACAGATTATAAAGACCGAGAATTTCACAAGCAAAAACGACGGTATTGTTATGAACATCGCCTTAAACTACGGAGCGAGAGAGGAAATAGTGCGCGCGGCTAAAAAGCTTGCCTCTGCCGCAAAAGAGGGTAAAATAAATCCCGATTCAATTACGGCACGGGACTTTGAAAACGCGCTTTACACCGCCAATCAGCCTGACGTGGATCTGCTTATACGCACGAGCGGCGAGCAGAGGCTGTCAAACTTCATGCTGTGGCAGGTAAGTTACGCGGAAATGTGGTTTACGGATAAGCTGTGGCCTGATTTCACGCCCGCCGATTTCAGACAGGCGGTACTGGATTTTCAGAATAGGGGCAGACGATTTGGGGGTATATAACAAATGAAAACGAGAATTATAACTGCGGCGGTCGCTTTGGCGGTATTTATAGCGGTGCTGCTCGCACCGCCCGCCGTATTCACAATAGCGCTCGCGGCGGTGATATTTATGATGCTTTTAGAGTGCTACACCGCGACCAAAGCCGATACTGCGACGAAAGCAGTCGGATTTGTTTCGGCTGCGCTTATCCTTGCCGTACCCATGGTTTCTTCATTATTTGAAGATCATGTCGGAATACTTACAATATCATATGTATATGTATTTGCAATGGTCATTGTGTCAATTATGCTTTATATGGCGTTGGCTGTGTTTGAACACGGCAAACGTGATTATAAGGATATTTTGTCAAGCGGGTTTATGACGCTGTATATCGTAGTATCAATGGGCTGCGTGTGGCTGGCAAAGGCTGTGTACGGAACGCCGTATATGCTATTGATTTTTATATGCGCATGGTCGTGTGACACATTCGCGTATTTTTCCGGAAGATTTTTGGGAAGGCATAAGCTGATACCGAATGTAAGCCCGAAAAAGACAGTAGAAGGCTCAATAGGCGGAGTGATCGGCGCGATAATTGCTTGCTTGATATACACATTTATTGTAAATAGGTATTTCCATTATTCCGGAGATTGGAATTTAATTTTTAAGACAAATCCGAACTCGTATGTTATAGTGGCAATATACGGGCTTGTTTGCGGAACGCTGTCGCAGATAGGTGATTTGACAGCGTCCGCGATAAAACGCGACGCGGGAATTAAGGACTTTGGGTGGATATTTCCGGGACACGGCGGGTTTATGGACAGATTTGACAGTGTTATGTATATTGCGCCGATCATACACTTTATAATGTTGATCGTGACGGTAGTGGGGGCATTTATAGATTGATCATGGAAGAAAAACACATATCCGTTTTGGGTTCGACAGGCTCGATCGGTACGCAGACGCTTGAAATCGCGCGCGCGTATGAGCATATAAAAATCCGCGCGCTGTCGGCGCGGTCGAATATACGGTTGCTTGAAGCGCAGGCGAGGGAGTTTTCGCCGGAGCTTGTTTGTGTTACGGACGAGGATAGAGCGGCGGAGCTTAAAATAAAATTAGCCGATACTCCGATAAAGGTTGTGTCGGGACGAGGCGGACTTATTGAAGCCGCGTGCATTGACGGAGCAGATACTGTGGTTACGGCGGTGGTGGGAATTTCCGGCTTGGAACCTACCATCGAGGCGATTAAGGCGAAGAAAAATATAGCGCTCGCCAACAAGGAAACGCTTGTCACGGGCGGACATATCGTGACGAAACTGGCACGCGGCAACAACGTAACAATACTTCCCGTAGACAGCGAGCACAGCGCGATTTTTCAGTCGCTTCAAGGCTGCCGTAATAATCGGGAAATAAAACGCATACTATTAACTGCGTCCGGCGGACCGTTTTTCGGTAAAAAACGAGATGAGTTAAGAAACATCACGCCGCAGGACGCATTGAAGCACCCTAACTGGGACATGGGCGCGAAAGTCACAATCGACTCGTCAACGCTCGTGAATAAAGGCTTAGAGGTAATCGAGGCAAGGTGGCTGTTTGGCACGAAGAACATAAAGGTACTTGTACACCGTCAGAGTGTTGTACATTCAATGGTTGAATTTACGGATAACGCCGTTATAGCTCAGCTCGGCGCGCCGGATATGCGCCTGCCGATACAGTACGCGCTGACGTATCCCGCGAGACTCCCTATGAAAGGTAACGAGCTTGACCTATTAAAGTACTCGCCGCTCACGTTTGAAGAGCCGGACACGGACACTTTTTTCGCGCTTACGCTTGCGTTTGACGCGCTTAAGGCGGGTGGTATAATGCCCACAGTGTTTAACAGCGCGGACGAAGCGGCGGTAGAACTGTTTATGAGGGGTAAAATACCGTATCTTGGCATATCGGAGGCTATAGCAAAGGCTATGAGCAAGATTCAAAATATCGAAAATCCGTCTTTGGAGGATATACTCGAGACAGATAAGGCGGCAAGGGAATTTGTATTCTGCATGCAATGATTTCCGCGCGTAAACGCGTAGGGAGGGCTGCTCTAAGACCGCCGCATTACCGATAACTGTGATGTATCGGGATATATTATTTATTAGGAGGCTTAATTAAGTGATAACTGCGCTTGTATCAATAATAATGTTTCTTGTCATGGTTTCGCTGCACGAGTTTGGACACTTTATTGTGGCAAAGCTCCTGAAATTCAAGGTTGACGAATTTTCAATAGGTATGGGACCCGCCATTTTCAAAAAACAAAAGGGCGAGACTCAATATTCGGTAAGGGCGCTGCCTCTTGGCGGTTACTGTAAATTCGACGGCGAGGACGATGCCGACAATACCGACCAAAGAGCGTTCGTCAACCAAAAACCGTGGAAAAGGCTTCTCGTACTGCTCGCGGGAGGTGTTTTTAATATTATACTGGGATTTATGCTTTTTCTTGTGATTGTACCGGCTGTTTCGCCTGTCAGTACAAACGTCATAGATACGATAGTGGAGCACAGCAACATTGAGCAGGCGGGACTTAGACCCGGTGACGAGATTGTAGAAATAAACGGTAAGCATGTCGGATTTTACAATGACATAGAACTGTATAAGCAGAGCGTGGACAAAGACGAGGACATAACCGTTACAGTAAAACGCGGCGATGAGAAAATGAAGTTTACGTTCAAATTATCCGAGCAGTACATTGAGCAGATTTACGGTGAGGACGGCGTTCAGGTAAACGATACGATAAACGGGTATACTACAGGCGAGTTTGTGCCGTATTCGGAAAATGTGCCAAAAAACGACTCGCTCGTAGGCGAGACGCGGACTGCGACGCGCTATATTATAGGCTTCAATCCTATGCAAGAGGAGATAAATTTCTTTAACGTTTGGGGTGAAGCGCTGAACGAAACAAAATTTGTCGTAAGACTGGTATATCGGTCGTTCTGGCAGATGATTACGGGTAAAATCGGCGTTGATGAAATGTCGGGACCGGTAGGTATAGTGAGTGAGGTAAATAACGCGGTAAATTCGGGTAAATACAGTTGGTTAAATGTTTTGAACCTTATCGCGCTGCTTACTATAAACCTCGGCATATTTAACCTGTTGCCGATACCGGCGCTGGACGGAGGCAGGATATTCTTCGTGCTGATTGAAATTCTAAGAAGAAAGCCGGTACCTCCCGACAAAGAGGGCGTTGTGCATGGCATAGGACTTATGCTCCTGATGCTGTTCATTCTGTTCATATCCTTTAAGGACATAATGCGTCTTGTAAGTTAGCGGGCAAGATAGGGACAAGAGGGGAGTAACGTATGAAAACAAGAGTAGTAAATATAGGCGGAGTGAAAATCGGCGGAGGAAATCCCGTTGCAATACAGTCAATGTGTAACACCGATACGCGCGACGTCAACGCGACGGTAGAACAGATAGCGAAACTTACCGACGCGGGCTGCGAGATTATCCGCGTAGCCGTGCCGGATATGGACGCGGCTCGCGCGGTAAAGGAGATAAAAAGAAAAATCCGTATACCGCTTGTGGTTGATATACACTTTGATTACCGTTTGGCGCTGGAATGTATTAAAAACGGAGCGGATAAGGTCAGGATAAACCCCGGCAACATCGGCGACCGGGACAGAGTGCGTCAGGTCGTCGAAGCGGCTAAGGAACGGCAAATCCCGATACGGATAGGCGTGAACGGCGGCTCGCTTGAAAAGCACCTGTTAAAAAAGTACGGCGGCGTCACAGCTGACGCGCTTATTGAGAGCGCGGCGGGACATATCGCAATTTTAAAGGATTTGAATTTTGATGATATAGTCGTCTCCATCAAGGTGTCCGATGTTCCGACCACTGTTGAGGCATACCGCAAATTCAGCAAAGCGAGCAATATACCGTTACATATCGGCGTTACCGAGGCGGGGACGATGCGTTTCGGAACGATAAAGTCAGCCGTCGGAATAGGCGCGCTGTTAGCTGACGGAATAGGCGACACCATGCGCGTATCGCTTACGGCTGACCCTGTGGAGGAGGTCTACGCGGCATACGATATACAGAAAGTGCTCGGTTTAAGAAAAACGAATGCGGAAATTATTTCCTGCCCTACCTGCGGCAGAACACAGATTGACCTTATACCCATAGCCAATGAGGTTGAAAAACGCGCGCGCGGCATAAAAAAACCGATAAAAATTGCGGTCA
>CANQQW010000006.1 GCA_947626075.1 uncultured Clostridia bacterium | reverse complement strand
GAGTCCGGTACAATACCGAACTCATTACCGATTAATTTAATATTAAATTTTGTCTAAACTTTGGGGTTCACTTCAAACGGGCGTCCGCTTTTCTCATAATATGTTTCCGAGCTTCAGCTCGTAGTTTTTTGGCAAATGCTTAAACAAAAAATCCAGTACCATGCAGTGCGCTATAGCGTCTGTCTGCTGCTGCCCGTTCGTGTAGCCCGACATTTCCGATATATTCATTTCTATTTTGTCCAGCTCCTCGTGGTTACCCGTAGCGGACAGAATATTCCGCTTTTTTTCCATATACTCGTTAAGCGCGTCTGTCTTTTCCGCCGCGCCTCGGTAGTCGCCTTCCTTAAGACTCTCCATTATTGAGCTGTTAATACTGCCCAGCTCCTCCGATACAGACCTTGTATGGTGGGTGTACGCTGCGCTTCCGGCTGCGATAGCCGCGGCGATACATAGAGATATTATAACCCCTTTCATTTTTCATTCTCCTTCTTTTGCGTTTTTTCCTTAAGCTGTATAAAAAGCTCTCCCTCCGCGTCCAAAGACGCTATGAATATATCCTTTACGTTCTCCACTCCGCGTTTTTTCATTTCTTTCTCGAACCATTTACGGTCCTTTTTCGCGCGCATAAGCTCGTACTCGTTGAGCGTTCCGTCCGCTACAATCGTGCAGGGCAGACCGTCGTGACGCGCGTTTAAAATGTTTAAATCCTCTATTGTGACGGTACGGGCGCTGTCTTTCGGTATAACGCTCAGCTTACCGCTTGTTTCGACTACCGCCACTTCCACATCGGATACGTCGTGGCAGTTGTTGAGACGCAGCTCCTCCAGCAGGTCATTTATGTTGAAACGCAGACGCGTAAGCTCTTTTTCGTTTATTTGCCCGTTGTATATGACGATACTCGGCTCGCCGCTGAGGAACTTCCTCATCTTCTTGCTTTTAAGGCTCATATACGACATTATAACCTCCGCCACGAGCAGCGTCATAACGGGTATAATTCCCGACAGCAGAGGTATGTCAATCGCCTGCATGGGTACGGACGCGAGATCCGAAATCATAATTGCGACAACAAGCTCCGACGGCTGAAGCTCGCCAAGCTGCCTTTTTCCCATTACCCGCATAGCCAATATTACAACGCCGTATAAAATGAGCGTTCTTACAACCAATACTAACACGCCGCACCTCCCGTGTTTTTCACCGCATATCATATTATGTAAATATCATTTCACGGCTGAATAAATTTTATGTATCGCTTTACTTTCATATGTCAAAGTGATATAATGTGTATATAATTTGTTAAGGAGAATTGACGATGAAAGAGATTAATGATAAGAATATGGACGCGCTTTACAAAGCGGTCTTACAGCTTAAAACGTTAGACGAATGTAAACGCTTTTTTGATGACCTCTGCACAATTTCGGAGCTTAAATCCATGAGCCAGCGCATGGAAGTAGCGCTGATGCTCAGGGACAAAAGAATATACACCGACATAGCCGCGAAAACCGGCGCGTCTACCGCGACGATAAGCAGAGTGAACAGATGTATAAATTACGGCTCAGACGGCTACAATTTAGTAATTGACAGAATGGAGAAAGCAGATGAATAGCTACCGTGACTTTGCGCGCGTATACGATTTGCTTATGCGCCGCGATGTGAACTACGAAAATTGGGCCGACTACATAGAAAATCTTTTCGATATGTACGGCGTAAATCCGAAGCTTGTCTGCGACGTTGCATGCGGTACGGGCAATATTACGATACCGCTTGCGCGGCGCGGTTACGATATGATTGGCGTTGACATTTCCGAAAATATGCTTAATATCGCGCGTGAGAAAGCGGAGGGACTTGATATACTGTTTCTCAACCAAAATATGGCGGATATCGACCTTTACGGCAGCATGGGCGCGTTTCTGTGCATGATTGACGGCATAAATTACGTCATAGCGCCAAAGCTCTTGCTCAGATTTTTTACGCGTGTCAAGCAGTGTTTTTTGGACAATGACGGAGTGTTTATATTCGATATAAGCAGCGAGTACAAATTGAGGAACGTGATTGGTTCGGAAACGTTTGTACACTGCGGCGATAAGATTTTTTACTCGTGGCAGAACAGATTTATCGAAAGCAAGCGCCTGTCGGATATGTTCCTGACATTTTTCGTAAAGCGCGGCGCGCTTTACGAGCGCTTTGAGGAACGCCATCTGCAGCGGGCTTACTCCGTAAGGGAGATCACATGCCTTTTAAAGAGGGCGGGCTTTACGCGTATAGACACATACGGCGAGCTGTCGTTTGAAAAACCGAGAGAGGACGAGGAAAGAATTGTGTTTGCGGCGCGGTAAAACTGTGGCAAATACGCGTTTTATATAAGGAAAAACCATGAAAATTGCCTTATTTTACTTGATTTCCATGTTATTTTATGATATAATTACATAATTAATAATACAGGCAATAAACACACTTTTTAGGAGGAAATTATGGCAAAAAAATCGGAAGAACTAAAGCTGGATATGGACGCTATCCAAAACCAGCACGTTGTCGGAGTTGACCTCGACAACGAGATGAAAAAAGCTTATATTGATTATGCCATGAGCGTTATTGTAAGCCGCGCCCTGCCCGACGTCCGCGACGGTATGAAGCCGGTACACAGACGTATATTGTATGATATGTACGAGTCAAATCTCCTTTATGAGAACGACTTCAAGAAATCGGCGGCTACGGTCGGCGATGTGCTCGGTAAATACCACCCTCACGGCGACGCGTCCGTATACGACGCGATGGTACGTATGGCGCAGGACTTCTCGCTGCGTTACCCGCTTGTGCAGGGCAAGGGTAACTTCGGAAGCATTGACGGCGACCCGCCCGCGGCTTACCGTTACACGGAAGCGAAGATGTCTAAAATATCCGCGCTCATGCTTACCGATATAGAGAAAGAAACAGTAGATTTTGTGCCTAACTACGACGATAAAATTCCCGAGCCGGACGTTTTGCCGTCGCGTTTCCCAAACCTTTTGGTAAACGGCAGCGCCGGTATCGCGGTCGGTATGGCAACCAATATCCCGCCGCATAACCTCACCGAGGTTATCGACGGAATTATCGCGGTTATAGACGACCCGATGATAACGATTGAGGAGCTTATGACGCACATTCAGGGACCCGACTTCCCGACCGGCGGCGTTATTATGGGCAGAAGCGGTATAAGAAACGCTTACACTACAGGACGCGGCAGGATAATACTCCGCGCAAAGGCGGAAATTGAGGAACATAACGGCAAAAACAGGATTATCGTTACCGAAATACCGTATCAGGTAAATAAGGCGAAGCTTGAAAAGCATATCAACGAGCTTATGCGCGACGGTAAGATTGACGGTATCGCGTCCACGCGCGACGAGTCGACAGAGGTAATACGTCTTGTTATTGACTTAAAGCGCGACGCCAACCCGAACGTGGTACTGAACAATCTGTACAAGTTCACGCAGATGCAGGATACATTCGGAGTAATACTCCTCGCGCTTGTGGATAAGGAGCCAAAAATACTCAATCTGCGCGAGATGATTAATTATTACATCGCGCATCAGGAGGACGTAATCACACGCCGTACAAAATACGAGCTTAAAAAGGCGCTTGACCGCGCGCATATACTCGAGGGCTACAAGATAGTTATAGACAATGTGGACGAGGTTATACGCATAATACGCGCGTCAAAGAGTATACCCGACGCAAAGGAAGCGCTTTGCTCACGCTTCTCCCTCTCGGACGAGCAGGCTGACGCTATCGTAAAGATGCAGCTCGGAAGACTTTCAGGTATGGAGCGCGACAAGATAGAGGAGGAATACGCGGAGCTTACGGCTAAAATCGCGAACTACAGAGAAATACTTGCCGACGAAAGCAAAGTGCTTGAAATCATCAAGGAAGATCTTACCGAAATCAAGAGTAAGTACGGCGACGCAAGAAGAACGGAAATATCTATGGTCACAACGGAAATCGACATAGACGACCTTATAGACGAGGAGGATATAGTAGTAACTCTTACGCACAACGGCTATACCAAGCGTCTGCCGGTCGATACCTACCATTCGCAGCGGCGCGGCGGAAGAGGCATTTCGGGACTGACGACCCGCGAGGAGGATTTTGTCGAGCATTTGTTCACGACAACGACGCACCACACGATATTGTTCTTCACGTCAAAAGGAGTTGTGTACAAGCTGCGCGGCTACCAAATACCCGAGGCAAGCCGTCAGGCGAAAGGTATGGCAATCGTTAATCTGCTCCCGCTTGAAAGCGGCGAAAAGGTTACGGCTATGATACCGATAAGGGAATTTGAGCAAGGCAAGTACCTTACATTTATTACGCGCGGCGGCATAGTAAAGAAAACAAATCTGATGGATTATTCGAGAATACGTCAAGGCGGACTTAGAGCCATTGATTTGGACGAGGATGACGAGCTTATAAGAGTTAAGCTCACAGACAACGAGCAGGATCTTATTCTCGGTACGCACGACGGTTACGCGATACGCTTCAGCGAAAAGGAAGTGCGCGTTACGGGACGCGTCACGCGCGGCGTGCGCGGCATAAAGCTGAGAAAGGGCGATTACGTAATAGGCGCTTCGATCATTCTCCCCGAAAGCCGGCTGCTCACGGTTACGGAAAACGGCTACGGCAAAAAGACGCCGCTCGACGAATACCGTATACAGTCGCGCGGCGGTATGGGCATATTCACGTACCGTATAACCGAAAAAACGGGTAAGCTTGCCGGTATGAAAACCGTAACGGATGAGGATGATATAATTTTAATCACCTCGGACGGAGTTATAATAAGAATGCACAGTGATGAAATATCATCGTACAGCCGTCAGACGCAGGGCGTAAGATTGATGAAACCCGCGGAGGGCGTAAATGTGGTAGGCTTGGCGCGCGCGGAGCGCGAGGACGACAGCGCGGCTGACAGCGAGAGTAATGAAGCCGATGCTGAAAATAAATCTGGAGGAGAAGAATAATTATGAAAAAAATAATTTGTACTTTAGCTTTGATTTTATCTGTGACGATGCTCGCGTCATGCTCGGGTGGAAGCGACGAGCCGGAAGCGACGCCGGTACCCACCGCCGACCCGGCGCTGACGCAGAATACCATAAGCGCGACGATAGAGCTTGAGGGCGGAGACGAGATAGAGCTTGAGCTGTATCCCGACCTTGCTCCGATAACGGTGGAAAACTTTGTGGATCTTGCGGAGGACGGCTTCTATGACGGAACAATCTTCCACAGAGTAATAGAGGACTTTATGATTCAGGGCGGCGGCTATGACGAGGATTTGAAGCAGAAGAAGGCAAGCACTATTGAGGGAGAGTTTGCGGCGAACGGCTTTGAAAATTCTTTGCCGCACACAAGAGGCACAATATCAATGGCGAGAGCGCAGGACATGAACAGCGCGACAAGCCAGTTCTTCATCGTACAGGCGGACTCCACATTCCTTGACGGTCAGTACGCGGCATTCGGCGTTGTAACCGATGGCATGGACGTGGTTGACGACATCGCCGCCGGCAGAACCGGCTCAGTCGAAGCGTCCGGTATGGACGACGTACCCGTTGATGAGGTTGTTATAAAAACGATCAGAATAAACTCCGGCAGCTCGTCATCATCTTCAAAGGACGACGAGGACAAGGATTTATCAGACAGCTCAAAATCAACCGCAAAGCCGACGCCGAAAGCGACGTCCAAGCCGTCATCAAATTCTGATGATGACGCTAAGTCACAGAGCGGCGAGCTTACCGCCGAGGACATTGAAAAAATTCTAAACGAGAGCGAAAATACGTAATTTAAGGAGATATATATGAATATCGAAATAGAAATGGAAAACGGCGGTATCATAAAAGCCGAGCTTTACCCCGATACCGCGCCGATAACGGTTGAAAACTTTCTGAAGCTTATTGAGGATAACTTCTTTGACGGACTTATCTTCCACCGCGTAATACCGGGCTTTATGATTCAAGGCGGCGGCTACACTGCGGACGGCGAGCACAAGGACGCGCCTTCGATAAAGGGCGAGTTTGACGCGAACGGAGTACCGAACAATTTAAAGCACGAGCGCGGCGTACTCTCGATGGCGCGGACAATGTTCCCGAACAGCGCGTCAAGCCAGTTCTTCATCATGCATGACGACGCTCCGCACCTTGACGGTCAGTACGCGGCGTTCGGCATGGTTACGGACGGTATGGACGTGGTTGACGAAATCGCGGAAACTCCTACCGACATGAGCGACAAACCGCTCGACGACCAAATTATTAAGACGATAAGACTTGTGTAAATAAAAAAATACGGCTGCGTGCAGCCGTATTTTTTTATTGTCTTAGTCTATATACTGATAGCTCACATCGTCCTTATGCTCGAGTCTGCCGGCTAACGAGCCGTCCTCACGGACAATATTGTAATCATCGCCGTCCGGCACAAGCGTTACCGGCGCCACCGTCTTATCGTACTCGACATTGTAGAACGCGCAAAGTCCCTCAACATCTATATACGGCTTCAGCGTCTGCGTGTCGCCGTAGGTAAAGGTCATAATATTGTTTGTGAACGCCGCGCCCGTTATATGACGCATACAGCCCGTAATGTCCGCGTAATTACCGCTCACGCCGCGTATGTGGTCAAGGTAGTTGAGACTTGACGTATCAACGTAATAGTGCTGACCGCCGAAAAGGTATGTGTTTTTATCGGGATTGCTGATACGCTCCGGCGTGTCAAGCTCCACAAGCTGCCGCGTTATATACATGTCGTACTCCGATGTCTTTACGTAGCTCATCACCTCGCCTATACCGGCGGTAGTGAACACAAACGCCGAAACCGACAGCAACAGCGCGGTCAGTATCTGACTTGCGCGATGGGGGAGCAGCGTTATAAGCTCGTCAGCTATAAGTCCTAGCCCGAAGAACGAGAAGTAAACTACGCGCAGCGGTATACGCTCCGAGCCGAGCACAAAGTTGAGCGCCAACCCGCCCGCAAGCATCGCGGTACCGAGCAGCAGCACGGCGGGCGAGAATTTACGGTTTTTCACACATAAAGCCGAAAATACGCCGAACAGTACAGACAGAGTTATTATAACGGCGGTTTTGATAAAGCCGTGACCGCCGAGTATTGTGAGCAAACCGCTTACGAAGCTGTTTTTCATTATCGTTACGGAATGTTTTGTCAGAATGGTTTTGATATAGTCAAACACAACGCGAAAATGCTCTGCGTAACTCGTCTCGACAAATCCCCCGCGCGACTGTATCTCGCCGGAGCCTGAATTTAAGATATAATAAATACCTATAAGCAAAATCTGCGCGGCGAGTATAATAATCGGCAAAAGCGTCTTTTTCCCGCCTCGGTTATTCCATATCACAAACAGCGTCAGTATAATATACATAACTATTGCCGGCTCGTAAAATCCGACGCTTATCATACCGAGCAGGGCGTACAGGACAATGCCGCGCCTTTTACCCGTTTCGTACCAATACGTGAGCGCGCAAAGCGCCGCGCCGATAAAAAGCATGGCGTAGCCTACGCGCGTCGCCGCCGCGAGCCAGTAAGTCGCCTCAAGCCCAACGGGGAAGAGACATACCGCGCACATAAAAAATCCCGCGCCTGCGGCTCCGTTTTTTCTGAGTGCGCGTATTATGAGAAACGCGCCCGCAAGCATCGCCAAAGTGACGATAAGCTCCGCGAGCCATATATGCTTAAACAGCGGCGCGTTCACGAATATGTCTATAGCAGCCGCGAACGGACGTATCGCAAACTTTTCATTCGGCAGCGCGAACTTTGTAATTCGCTCGGCTGTATTTGTATATAGGTCGCCGTACAGGAACCAGTCGTCCATTACCGGCTTGTACGCTCCGACGAGGAAGCGCTGGATAAATGTAAGCGCGGCAAGAAGCGCTGTCATAATAGCCTCCGGCGCGCAATTGATCTTGTCCTTTAAACTTTTAAAATTCATCTGTAATCCTTTCTCAGCCGTTAAAATCTAAAACAGGGGCGCGCGTTAAGCCGCAGCCCCTATCTTTCGTCCGCGCGCGGACGGTATGTACTTATTCGTAAAGATGCTCCAGTATAGTCACAACGTCCTGCTTGGTCGGCACGCGCGGATTTGTCGCCGTACACGCGTCGGCTATAGCCTTTTCCGCCATAGAATCTATCGCGGCAAAGTACTCGCCGCGGTCAATACCGCCGAGCTGTGAAATGGAGATAGGTATATTCATTTCTTTCATCATAAACTGGATCCAGCCGACAAGCGCGCGGATAGTGGTTATTTCATTGAAGTTATTAACGCCCAAAAGCTTAGCCACGTTCACATACTTTTCAACGCATTTCGGGTATTCTTTCTGGCTTTTCGAGTGCTTGTTTATACCCGAATTGTACTCGATAATGTGCGGCAGCAGCATCGCGTTGGCTCTGCCGTGGGGAATATGGAACTTACCGCCGAGTGCATGAGCCACGCCGTGGTTAAGCCCGAGCGACGCACTGTTGAACGCGAGACCCGCGAGACACGACGCGACGTGCATTTTGCGGCGCGCGTGAGTATCGTTACTGTCAAGGTATGAGCGCAGCAAAAACGTGCCGCATATTTCAATCGCCTTTTCCGCGAGCGCGGCGGAAAATTCGTTATTGTTAATGCTTACGTATGCCTCGATAGCGTGTGTCAGAACGTCCATACCCGTGTCCGCCGTAACGTTTGCGGGTACGCTTTTTACAAGGTCTGCGTCAAGTATAGCCTCGGTAGGCAGCATACTCTCCGAAACGAGAGGATACTTAATATCCTTCGACTGATCCGTAACGACCGCGAAAGATGTAACCTCCGAGCCTGTTCCCGAGGTTGTGGGAATGGCTATGAGCGCAACCTCCTTCTGCGTCGCGCGCACGGCAAATTCGCGTATCGCCTTCGCGCTGTCTATCGCGCTGCCGCCTCCTATGGTTATAACCACGTCGGGGTCGTAGGCAAGCATGGCTTTTACCCCTGCGGTTATTTTCTCTATGGGCGGGTCGGGTACTATGTCGGAGAATATTTCAAATTCGGTATATCCGTCGTTTAAGCGCAGCGTAACCATTTGCAGCATACCGCTTTTCGCAACGAACGGGTCTGTTATTATAAACGCTTTTTTGTAAGGTAAGTCCGTAAGACGGTCAAGCGCGTTTTCGCCGAAATATATCTTCGTTCTTATGTCAAAGCTTTTCATAATAAGTGTTCCACCTCTGTTTGGTTTTCTTAAGGTAATTATACAATTATTATACAATACAATAACAGATATTACAAGAGGTTAAAAATAAAAAATATATAAAATTAAAGCGCACTCTATTGCAATTTGGGGGTGCGTATGATACAATAAAGGGCAGATTAGTGTAGATTAGAGGAGGTTTTTATTTATGAAAGAGCTGTTAAAAAAGGTTGTGGACGGTCAGAATCTCACGCGAAGCGAGGCGGCGCGCGCGATGGACATGATGCTTGAGGGAACGGTTTCGCCGGTAATTGTATCATCGTTTTTGACCGCACTCAGAATTAAAGGCGAAACGGTTGAAGAGATTGTCGGCTGCTGCGAAATGATGAAATCAAAGGGCGGCAGCGTAAAGCTTGACACCGACGAATATATAGATTTTGTAGGCACCGGCGGCGACAGCGCGAACACGTTTAACGTTTCCACAACGTCCATGTTCGTCTGCGCGGCGGCGGGAGTAACTCTCGCCAAGCACGGCAACAGAGCCGCGTCGTCAAAGAGCGGCAGCGCGGACTTGTTGGAGGCGCTGGGAGTAAATATAATGCTCGAGCCGAAACAGGTAGAGGAATGTATAAAGAATACGGGTATGGGCTTTATGAACGCGCAGAAATTCCATAAGGCTATGAAAAATGTCGCTCCTATACGTAAGGAAATAGGCATACGCACCATATTCAATATGCTCGGACCTCTCTCGAACCCGTCTGGCGCGTCAAGACAAGTCATAGGCGTTTTCAGCCGCGCTATGGTGCCGGTATTCGCGATGGTTATGAAAGAGATGGGAGTTAAGAATGCCATGGTGGTATGCGGTGATGACTGCATGGATGAGATTACCGTCACGGGCAAGACGTATGTAAACGAGATAAAAGACGGTCAAATCACCGAGTATGAGCTTGACCCCGCGGACTACGGTATCGCGTATGCCGACCCTAAGGAGATAGAGGGCGGCACGGGCGCGGAGAACGCCGAAATCGCGAAGAAAATTTTCGCGGGCGAAAAGGGCGCGAAACGCGACATTGTGGTTATGAACAGCGCTGCGGGTATCTATATCGGCGGTAAGGCTTCGAGCTACAAAGAGGCGATAGAAAAGGCTAAAGAGGTAATCGACAGCGGTAAGGTTATGGAAAAGGTTGAGGAGCTTGCCGCGTTCACAAACAGATTTTAATTCGGAGGCTGCATGATACTTGATAAATTAGTCGCGTCGTCAAAGGCGCGGGTGGAGAAAGCGAAAGAACGGCTAAGCGCGGGCGAATTGCTTAAAAAACTCGACAGGACGGAAATAAAACCGCCCGCGTATTTAAAATACCCCAGAAGGCCCAGGTTCACCGCCACGTTCAGCGCCACCAGCAGCTTCGCCGCCCGCTTTCGCGGACACTTTAGTGTCCCCGGACGACGTATCAGTAATAGCGGAGATAAAGAAAGCGTCGCCGTCAAAGGGACTTATACGCGCCGACTTCGACCATATGGAGATAGCAAAAGAATACGCAAAATGTAACGTGCAGGCGCTGTCCGTGCTGACGGAGCCGGAGTACTTTAAAGGGGACATAAATTTTATTCCCGAAATAAAGTCGCGGTTTGATATTCCCATACTCCGTAAGGACTTTACCGTGGACGAGTACCAAATTTACGAGGCGAAGGCAGTCGGCGCGGATGCTATACTCCTTATAATGGCGGCGCTCACCGACGCGGAGTATAAAAAATTCCACGCTCTGGCGGACGAATTAAAACTCGACGTGCTCGTGGAAACGCATAACGAGGATGAAGTAAAGAGAGCCGTTGAGTACGGAAAGATAATAGGCGTGAACAACAGGAACCTTGCCACGTTCGAGGAGGACATCACAACATGCGAAAGACTTTTGCCCCTTATACCCTCCGATAAGATCAAGGTCGCGGAAAGCGCCGTAAGAACTCACGGCGACTTTGAGTATTTGAGGACGCTGCGCTTCGACGCGGCTCTTATAGGCGAGGCGTTTATGCGCGAGAAAGATATAAAAGGAGCGGTCGATACATTAAGATATGGAAATTAAAATCTGCGGTATACGCCGCGAGGATGATATACGGATAATTAATAAATACGAGCCCGAATACATCGGATTTATATTCGCACCGACGAGACGGTATGTGTCCCCGCTGACGGCGGCGAAACTATCCGCCATGCTTACGGGGGACACTAAAACAGTCGGCGTATTTGTGGACGCGCCGAGAGAGGTCGTGCGCGAGGCGGTAAGGACGGCGCACCTTGACGCGGTGCAGCTTCACGGCAGCGAGGACGAGGAATATATAAAAAATCTCGGCGTTGACTGCGAAATATGGAAAGCGGTACGCGTGCGTGACGGCGATGATATTCCCAACATAAACGGCGCGGACAAAATACTTCTTGACAAGTACAGCGAAAAGGAGCTCGGCGGTACGGGCAGGACGTTTGACTGGTCATCCGTGGGGACAGTAAAAACAGATAAGCCGCTCATACTTGCGGGCGGATTAAATAAGAACAACGTGCGTGACGGAATAAGGATTTTTTCACCCGTATGCGTGGATGTGTCCTCGTCCGTTGAAACGGACGGAATAAAGGATGAAATTAAAATAAAAGAATTTATAGATACTGTGAGGAATATAGAATGAACAGAATAGACGAGAGATTTAACAAATTAAAACAGGAGAACCGAAAGGCGCTCATAACGTTTCTTACGGTCGGCGATCCCAATATGGATATAAGCGAGAAGGCTATTTTCACCATGCAGGAGGAAGGCGTGGACGTAATAGAGCTGGGCGTACCGTTTTCGGACCCGTCGGCGGACGGACCTACGATACAGCGCGCCGACGAGAGGGCGCTTGCCTCGGGTACGGATATTTTCAAGGTGTTTGAGCTTGTCGAAAAAATACGCGGTAAGGTTGAAGTGCCGCTTGTGTTTTTACTCTACTATAACGTGATTTTACAGTACGGCACAGATAAGTTTTTTGCGCGCTGCAAGGAGACGGGTGTGGACGCGCTCATAATTCCCGATTTACCGTTCGAGGAAAGCGGCGAGATTGCGGAGTACACCGAAAAATACGGCGTGTACCAAATAAATTTAGTGTCCCCGACCTCGCGTGACAGAGTACGGGACATAGCCGGCGGCTCAAAGGGATTTCTGTACTGTATATCCTCGCTCGGAGTTACGGGCGAGAAGTCGTCGTTCGACACTGACTTTGACGAGTTCGTGGGTATAATCAAACGTTACGCCAACGTTCCCGCGTGTGTGGGCTTCGGTGTGTCCAACGGTAAGCAGGTAAAGGAGCTTATGAAATACTTTGACGGCGCGATAGTCGGAAGCGCGATAGTGAGAGCTATAGCGACCGGGGACAGCGACGAGGAAAGAATAAATAATCTGCGTGAAAAAATACGCGACTTAAAATCCGGACTTTAAAATAATCGAAAAGAGGGATAAAATATGAAATTTAAGAAAGGCTTGTGCGCCGTTCTCGCACTCGGAACATGCCTGGGTACGACGGCTATGGCTAAGGACAGCATATACGCATACAATAAATTTATTTCAACGGTGATAGGACCGCAGATGGGATACTGCGATTTTGCCGCTTCGTTTGTGGGACACGAAAGCGAGTACCCGGACGTTAATGATTACTTTTCGGGACTTATCTCCGCGTTTTACGATGATATTGACGGCGACACAAACAACGAGCTTGTAACGGTGGATTCGCGCGGCGTGACGGTATACCAAGCGGAAGAAATGGGCGTGGTTTTTCTCGGCTCGATAGACGCTGACCTTATAGCGAACTTCGGCGATTCGTACGCGAACATGTTCACGGTAAGCGAGGGACGGAAAAAGTACATAGGTCTTGAGATGTACGGCAAGACTATAAACGAATATCATATGTACCTCTATGACTTAGACCCCGATACCGACGACTTCAAGGAAATATTCGAGGCGACGAGGGAGTCTAACGAGGACGGCGTTGAGGAAAAGGTATGGGCAAACGACAAGACGTATTTTTCATACACAAACAGCGGCGGTATTGAAACGTCTATGAACTCCGACGGTTACGCCGACTGCGGCGCGGCTGCCGAAAAGGCGCTTGCGGACGCTGCGCCGTCGCTCGGAATAGCGCCCGGAACGATGAGCAAAAGAATGGCGGGCGGCGATGCCGTCGGGAACCAAAGCTCGGACGGAACCTACCGCATAAACGAGTTTATGACCGGTACCGACGCGAAAACGTACATACGCGCTACGGGAGTGCGTTTTTCGGAGAAACCTATAGTATTTTTTGAGGACCATACACAGCTTGGCGAGCTTAAAGTAAAGCCCGATATAGTGACGGTTATTGTAAATAACGAAACTATACAGTTCCCCGACCAAGACCCCGTAATAGTGGACGGCAGTACGCTCGTTCCGGCGCGCGGCGTGTTTGAAGCGCTCGGAGCGGCTGTCGAGTGGGTGGGCGATACGAACCAAGTACTCGTAAACACCGACACTACAAGCGTTGTGCTGACGCTAAACCAAACGGAATACACGGTAAACGGTGAGGTAAAGACGCTTGAAGTATCTGCGCAGCTTATGAACGACAGAACCATGATACCTTTAAGGGCGGTAGGCGAAGCGCTTGGCTGCACCGTTACATGGGACGGAGAATCGTATACGGCAATAATTGACTCAGCCGTACAGTGAGAACAGTGGTTATGAAAAAAAGATTAAGCATAGGAATAATAATATGCGCCGCGTTTATATGTCTGATTCAGCTTACGGCGGCGGCGCACGGAGAAATGAAGACCGTCTATGACCTTACCGATGATATTCACCGATACAAGGTGCTTCCGAGCGATACGGCGGACTACTACGTTTCGCGGGGCTGGTCGTGGGAACCGGCTGAGTACGACGCCCGGACCGTCACCGTAATGTACTCGGACGACGGAAGAATAATGTACTGTCCGACGGAATACAGCGAGGCGCAAAGCACGGTGGGCTGGTATTACTCGCCCAGACATACTATGTATTCCGCCGACGGAAGGACAAACACTGTGAATATAGAAGATATAGAAGCGAACGAGAACGTAGGTTGGTATATCGAGCCGACGGCGCGTATGCGCGGCGCCGACGGAGATAAGTACATAATCAAGTCCGAAATGGAAGATTACAGGCAAAACGGATGGCTTGTGCGGGAATACTCGGAGGGGCTTGACGCCCTTAAAACGCAGATAAACGATTATGTAAAAAACCAAAAAGGCAATTGGGGCGTGTACGTGAAAAATCTAAACACGGGCGACTATCTGTTGATAAACGATGATAGGTATTCGAGCGCAAGTATAATAAAACTGTTTGTAATGGCGAGCGCGTACAATGAAATTTCGTACGGAAGCGTCATTAAAGATTGGCGCGTAAGCCGTCTTTTGAACGATATGATAACGGACAGCGACAATTATTCCGCGAACCAACTTGTGCGGATAATCGGCGGCGGCAGCTACGAGAGAGGCTTTAACGCGGAAAACGCGCACAGCCAAAGCGTAGGCTGTATCAACACTCAGCATAAATCGCTGTTTATAGGCTACGGCGACTATGTTTCTTACGGAAGAAATCTTGTGTCGCCGCTCGATTGCGGGATACTGCTCGAGAAAATATATAGAAGAGAGCTTGTAACGCCGGAATACAGCGATGAGATGCTTACTCTCCTCAAAAATCAGCATCGCACATGGAAAATTCCGCAGCCGCTCCCCGAGGGTGTCGTTACGGCAAACAAAACGGGAGAGAACGCGTCGGTTGAAAGCGACGTGGCGATAGTCTATTCACCCGCCTGCGATTACATAATCTGCGTATTGACAAATTATGCCTCCTCGGGAGTGTACGGTATACGTGACATATCCAAAATGACGTATAATTACTTTAACGGTTGATTATGTCACAAAATGTCATTTTGTGTAAAATGCTGAAATACGGCAATAAATACCGCTAATAAATTGTTCAAATTTACAAAAGTTACTTGACAATTACATTTTTCCGTGATATACTACAACTTGTACTTAATAACAAAAAGGAAAAGATGCGGCTATGTTGGAGACAAAGAAGAAAAATCTTGAGGAGTTGACGGACGAGCAGCTTGTTGACGCGGCTCAGCGCGGCGGCAGCGACGCGCTCGAAACGATAATGTCAAGATATAAAAGACTTGTCTACGCCAAGTCGAAGCCGTATTTCCTCGCCGGAGCCGATGACGATGATATTATTCAGGAGGGACTTATCGGTCTTTATAAGGCGGTAAAGGACTTTGACGCGGAACGGTTTCCGTTTTTCAGAGCCTTTGCCGGTATATGCGTCACGCGGCGTATTCTGACGGCGGTCAAAGCTGCGTCGAGGAAAAAACATCAGCCCCTTAATTCTTACGTATCACTGGACAAGAGTACATATGACGACGACAGCGACACAGGCTTGCTGGACGTTATATCCGTCAATAAGCTTCAGGACCCCGAGGCTATATTGATTGACCGTGAAAACGTAGACGGTATGGAGTACAAAATAAACAAGGTACTCAGTAAGCTTGAAACAAAGGTTTTGGTATGCCATTTGGAGGGTATGTCATACAGCGAGATTGCAGAAAGGGTAGGGAAGGACACAAAGGCTGTGGACAACGCTGTTCAGCGTATCAAAAGAAAGCTGGAAAGCGCTTTGACTGAAAGTGATTAAGAGTAACAAAAATTTGAAGTGAGGTAGAAAAATGTACGAGGACAAGACTTTAGTATGCAAGGACTGCGGCAAGGAATTTATCTTCACCGCGGGCGAACAGGAATTTTACGCGGAAAAGGGCTTCGAGAACGAGCCGATACGCTGTAAAGATTGCCGCAAGGCGCGCAAGGAAAATATGCGCAGGAACAGGGAGATGTTTGAAATCGTCTGCGCTTCGTGCGGCAAGGTGGACAAGGTTCCGTTCGAGCCGAGAAACGATAAGCCTGTATATTGCAGCGAGTGCTTTGCGAACATGAACAGTCAGAACGCGTAAGCGTTTTTGAAAGGGAGCGGACTTCTTAGGAAGCGCCGCTCCTTTTTAATGTTCACAAATTGTTAAAACTTTACATATTGACAATATCAGTGCAAAAATATTATAATGTAATCAGAGATATTGTATAAAAATAAAAATGAAAGGAATGATTTACATGAAAAAAATTGCTTTAGGTTTCGGAATAGGAGCCGTGGTATGCATGACGATAGGAGTTCTGGCGGCGTACACGACGCACGATGTTGACAATAACCCTTACCCTATCACGCTGAACGGCTCACCGATAGAGCTTCAAGGCTATAATATCGACGGAAACACGTATTTTCAATTACGTGACATTGCCGCTAAGGTAGGCGGATTTACGGTGGACTTTAATGATAACACGATACTTCTTACTACCGATACGCAGGCTGCTCCTGCCAAGACCGCTCCGCAGAACGCGGACGGCGATATAGGCGTTGACAAAGCTAAGGAAATCGCTCTTAATGAAGCGGGACTTACGGCGGACGGCGTTACGTTCACAAAATCTTTCCTTGATATGGACGACGGTGTACTTCAGTATGAGATAGAGTTTATAACGGGAGATGCCGAATATTCGGCTGACGTTAAAGCCTCCGACGGAACGATCCTCAAATGGGACGTAGACAGGAACCACAGCGCGGCATCGCCGTCACAGGGCGACATAGGCGTTGACAAGGCAAAGGAGATTGCCGCCAAGAAAGCGGGCTTTGCCGTTTCCGACGTAACGTTTGTGAAAGAGCGTCTTGACATAGACAACGGAATTCGTCAATACGAGATAGAGTTTATAAAGGATAATACGGAATATTCCGCTGACGTGAGCGCGTCCGACGGAACGATCCTCGACTGGGACGAGGATAGGGGTAAGGCTATAGTGCCTCCGTCAACCGCTCCCGACGCGTCGGCAGGCGGCGCGGGCGAGATAACAGCCGACAAGGCGAAAGAAATCGCGCTCCAAAAAGCGGGCTTTAACGAGAGCGACGTTACGGGACTTCGCGTTGAGTACGACAGAGACGACCGCGTTAATAAATACGACGTGGAATTTAGGAACGGAAGAAATGAATACTCCGTGGAGGTAAGAGCCGCCGACGGAGAAATAATGGAATATGATGTAGACGATTAATTCAAGGGACGCTGATATTCGCCGTACTTCGCGGCGAAAACAAGCTGAATATCAAAAAAGCACATCGTGATGTGCTTTTTTAATGTTATTTTCTGTATCTTGAATTTTCGCCTTTGGTACCCCTTTGGTTGCGTTCGGTGCGAGACGCGTTTCGGTTGGGGGTGCGCGTGCCGGTTTCGTTGTCGGGGTAGTTATGACTGCGCTGGCGCTTCAGCTGCTGTATTCTTCTCTGCCGCTCAAGCTTCTTTTTACGGTGACGCGCGTACATCATTATAAGAATGAGAATTATCACCGGTATGAAGAAGAACGGACTTGTCACAACTTTCAGTATCATATGGAAAATATGAAGCAGATTGTTTCTTTCAACATCATTCGTCGCGACAAGGTTCGCCGCGCCTACGGGTATGTCGTTATAATAGTACGTTACCGTGCCTATCGTGTCGCCTTTGGCGATGGGCGCGTTTATTTGCTCAGGCATATCATATACCGGCCTTATCAGATCCGCGCTGCCCGCCTTATTTGATATGAGCGCGGAAACGTCAGCGTCAACCGTCAGCGCGACGCGCATATCGTCTTTCGCCTCGTATACCTTTGAGTCGTTTATTATATCGCCCACCGTCGCGAGAGATTGGTGCATATAGTTGTTGAAGCCGAAGTCAAACAGCTCCTTCGAGTCCGTATAAGAGTACGCTCCCGCCCGCTCGTCCGTATTTGGACAGTTCATAACGATTGCGAGAAGCTCCGTGTCGTTGTACGAGGCGGCTGCGGCGAGACAGTAGCCCGCCTGAGAGGTGTGTCCCGTTTTTATTCCTATCGCCGGCGGATATAAATGGTAAGTCGAGCGGATTGTTGAGAGGAACAGGTTTGTGTTTACCAAAGTACGCTCCTGAGAGTACTTTGCCGTGGGCGGTATTTTGTATATTACCGTCTTTACCAATTCGCGGAAAGTGTCGTTTTTCATCGCGTACTTCGAGAGAATGGCAATGTCGCGCGCGGTGGTGTAATGGTTGTCGTCATGCACGCCGCAGGGATTCATAAAGTGAGTCCCTGTCATCCCCAATTCCTGCGCTTTGTTGTTCATCATCTCAACGAACGCGTCCATGGAGCCGGCTATATGAACGGCGATTACATTCGCCGCGTCGTTCGCGCTTTGTACCATCATCGCGTATACAAGCTGTTCCAGCGTAAGCTCCTCTCCGAGTAGTATTCCTATGGCGCTGTCCTCGAGGGTAATAGGCTTTAAAGCCTCGTAGCTTGCGCTGACGGTATCTGTCATATTGCCGTTCTCGAGCGCGAGAATACACGTCATAATTTTTGTAATACTCGCGGGGAATACGCGCTCGTCCAAATTTTTGCTGTAAAGAACGCGTCCCGAATCCATATCCATAAGCAGCGCCGACTGCGCGTGCGAGACGGACGGGGGAGTTAAGGTAGGATCCTCCATTGTAATTCCCGCTTCGAGCTGCGGTGCGGGAGCGGCGGTGTTTTCACCTGCTTCGTTATTCGTATCATTCGCGGTATTGCCGCTTTCGTCCGTGGCGGTATCGTTATCCTTGCCGCTGTCCGCCGCAGCCGTAGCCGTAGCCGTAGCCGAGGGAGAGGGCGAGGGCGAGGGAGTTACCGTTTCACCGTCGGAGTTCACCGTTTTTGTTGTGCCGTCGGGCGACGTGACCGTAGACGTGGACGTATCGGGAGACGGCGACGGAGCCGCGAGCGTGTAAGTGAGCGGCAAGAGCGCGGTAAAAACCGCGACGATCAGCGAAATAATCCTCTTTTTCTTCATTATAAACATTGCCTCCGTGTAATTTTCTTTTCATAATATTTCTCATTATACTATTATACAGAAAGAATAATTACAATTCAATGAAATTTTTTTTAAATTTGTAAAAAAATGCTGAAAAAAACGGTTGAAAAAAGATTTAAACCGCTCTTTAAGGTGTGTTATTTTTAAAATTAACGGTGCATTATTATAAATAATATGTCGCTTTTGCGTATTATTCCCCCTTGCAAAAATAGAAAAACATGGTATACTATAAATATAAACAAACAAAAAGTATGAGGTAGCAATATGTTCATATTAAAGAAGAAAGCAAAGATAATAGTCGCGGCGCTGTTGTTTGCGGCGGTCGCGGCGGCGGGGTACCTTATAGAGAAGCTTGAAAAGGACGCGTTTGTAGTGGAAACGGTCGCGAAAGATGACGCCGTTTCGTATGTATTTGAGGGAGACGCGGAGGAAAACGGCAAGATAAACATAAACACTGCGGGCGTTACCGAGCTTGTAAAGCTCAACGGAATAGGCGAGGCGCTGTCGCAGCGCATAATCGACTACAGGGAAGAAAACGGCGCGTATGTGACGATAGAGGAAATAATGAAGGTGCCGGGCATAAGCGAAAATAAATTTGACGCGATAAAGGATTATATATGCGCAAAGTAACGGCGATGCATAAACTGAAAGGATGGAATAAATGAAAATATTGGTTGTAGACGACGAAAAACTTTTGGTGAAAGGAATAAAATTTAATCTTGAACAGGAGGGCTATACCGTCGTGACAGCGTTTGACGGCGAGGAAGCGATACGTCTCGCTCACGATGAAACGATAGATTTGATATTGCTCGACCTTATGCTGCCGAAAGTGGACGGTTTCACTGTATGCCGCACGGTGCGCGGCTTTTCAAACGTGCCGATAATAATGGTAACGGCGAAGAGTGAAGATATAGATAAAATACTCGGTCTTGAGTACGGCGCGGACGACTATATTACGAAACCGTTTAATATACGCGAGGTCACGGCGCGCATAAAGGCAATACTGCGCCGCGTAAATCCTGAGCCGAGAAACGGTAAGGATAAGCTGATTATTTCGGGTGACATAACGCTTGATTATAATTTCAGGCGCGTCACGATAAACGATAAGGTTATTGAGCTTACGAGTAAGGAATTTGACCTTTTGGAACTGTTTATGCGCAATCCCGGCAAGGTGTACACTCGCGAAAATCTGCTTGACATAGCCTGGGGCTTTGACTATCCCGGAGACGTTAGGACGGTGGACGTGCATATAAGGAGACTTAGGGAAAAAATTGAAAAAAATCCCGCGGAGCCGGCTTATATAAGAACAAAATGGGGTGTTGGCTATTACTACAAAAAGGACTAAGCTTAAGGATAAAATTAAAAGCGTCACAGGCTCAATGCGTTTTATGATGATTACGACATATCTCGCGATTATAGTTACGACGCTTGTTTTGATGTCCGTTTACATAATCGGGCTTCTGAGTGAAAGCCTTTACAGCGATGAGACGATAAATATGTTCGCGAAGGCGAATATTATTTCCGAAACCATTTCCGAAGTGTGGGGCGATAATCCGTCCGCTACGGCGGCGGAAAAGTTTGCGCAGGTCGTGGAAAGCTCACTTGCCGGTACGAATATACGCGGCGTCGTCACGAACACATCGTACGCGGTACTGTACGATACCAACGAGGAATCGCAGCTTAGCGGCAAGGTATTCATGCGCGATGTGTTAAAACGCGCTATTGACGGTGAGCAGGCGGAGCAGATTACTACTATGGAAAACGGTATGCGTCTTGTGAACGTCGCCGTGCCGGTGAAAAGGAGCGCCGATATAATAGGCGGCGTGTATTTGGCGGAGTCTATCAGCACGATTGACGACACGATAAATTCCACGCGCACAAGTCTTATAGTTTTCAGCGTGCTCATAATTATACTTATAGGTATGTTAAGTCTCGGAATGAGCTATATCATAACGTCTCCGTTTGAGGAGTTTACTGCGGTGGCGCGCGAGATTTCAAAGGGTAATTTCTCGAAGCGCCTCAACATAAAGGGACGCAGCGAAATAGAGCAGATGGCTAAAACGCTCAACTATATGTGCGGCGAGCTTGAGCTTTTGGAGGAGAAACGGCGAAAGTTTGTTTCCGACGCGTCGCACGAGCTTAAAACGCCTATGGCGGGTATTAAGCTTATATGCGACAGCCTCGTAAGCGCGGAAAATCCTGACATGGATACGGTCAAGGAATTTTTGTCGGATATGTCGGACGAGGTTGACAGGCTTACAAGAATAGTGGAGAGACTTCTCGTACTGACGAAGCTGGACGTGGGAGCAACATCTTTGAAGCTTGAAGAAACGGATATAAAAACACTCATAAATCAGGTTGTCAAGAAGCTCACGCCTATGGCTACGGCTAAGGAAATGGTAATGTATACCGATTACCGCGACGCCGACTTTGAGCCGATACTTATCGATTACGACAAAATGTACGAGGCGATTTATAACATCGCGGATAACGCGATAAAGTATTCGCCGGAGGGTGGATACGTTCATATAAGCGTAAGCGCGGACAGCGATTATCTGACGATACGAATCGAGGATAACGGACCGGGCATACCTGAGGGAGAACGCGACAGAATATTTGAGCGTTTTTACCGCCTCGACGACTCGCGCGCCCGCGATACGGGCGGTACTGGGCTTGGTCTTGCGATAACAAAGGAAGCGGTGCTTATGCACGGAGGAACTATTGAGGTAACAAACGTTTCCGAGGTGGGAAGCGCGTTTATCATAAGACTTCCGTACAAGATAAATCTTGATAAGATAAACTAATGGAGGCAGCTCATGGAAAATAAAAAGGTGCTTATACCCGCCGCCGTGATTGTAGCCGCGGTTATTGCCGTATTGATATTTCTCGCCGTGAGAGACGATTATAACAGTCAAAAATATAACGGTGAGCTGTACTTTTTTAACGAGACCGCGACGGCGATTGAGGCGGAGGAAAGAGAGATAAAGTATAAAACGAAACAGGATTTGGCGGAATCCGTAATACGCGCGCTTATGAAAGGACCCGAAAGCGCGCGCCATCAGCGCATAATAGAGAGAGACGCGGACTTAATTTCCATAAGCGGCGTGGAGACCGGCAACGTGCTTGTAAATTTTACAAACGAGTTCATCACCGGCGACAACACGAAAGACGTTTTGGCGGTGTACGCCGTGGTAAAGTCACTGTGCGTCACGGATATAGTCGGCAGCGTAAAGGTGGTGATCGAGGGACGCGATATAAAAACGAGCGACGGCTCGATTATCGGCTACCTTACCAATCAGGACATAAATTTGCCCGGTGACACGTATAACAGCGAGACGCGCGCCGTAACGCTGTATTTCCCCGACAAGGAGTTAAAAAGGCTCGTCAGGGAAGATAGGAACATCAAAGTAACCGACCAACAGCCGATAGCGCAGTACATAATAAACGAGCTTATAAAGGGAACGGAAAATACGGAGCTTACCGCGCCGCTGAGCAAGGACACAGTGCTTTTGAGCGTGGAAACGTCGGACAGTAAATGCTTTGTCAATTTCAAGGCGAATTTCCTTGATAAAAATTCCGGCTCGGCTGAACAGGAAAAAATGACGGTTTTTTCCATAGTCGATTCGCTCACGGAGCTTGATACCATAGACCGCGTACAATTTCTCATGGACGGTAAAAAAGTGGATATGTTCGGAAATGTGAATATAGGAAGCATGTTCGGCAGAGACGAAAGCATAATCGCACAAAATTAAACGTAAAAGGTAAAAAACAGGCGGAAACAACAGTTCCCGCCTGTTTTTTACCCTTTTATCCTATACAATTTTACTTTATCTCAATTCATATATACCGTACAGCCGATTAGTTGTTAAACTTCCACATATCCTCTATTGGCGTTGTAACGGACTTCGCTTCGTCAACCAATCTTCTGTCCGTGTATTCAACGGTATATCCCACGGATTCAGCCATGAACCGCAAAGGTATAAACGTGGTACCGTTCACAACTTTCGGCGTAGTATCCATGGTGATTGTCTTGTCATCGGCTGTTATTTCATTACTGTTGAGATGTAAAACAATGTTGTTTTCACCGCTTGACATAGTAATCTCCTGTTTATCCTCATTCCAGTCAACGGTGAAACCAAGCTCGTCTCCGATTATTCTCAGCGGCATTTGCGTCCGTCCGTTCTCGTCGATAAACGGTTGATTGGAATCGTCGAACATAATACGACTATACCCCTGACTTTCTGCGTCATAATGCTTTTCGTCCATAATAGTTACCCATATCGGACTTTCACCGCCTATAACGCTGATTGCCTTCTGGTCAACGGTAAATTCGTCCGCCGACGCAATAACCGATATTGACATTGCCGCCGCCAAAACCGCCGCGGCTGCTTTTTTTGCACTCATAAAAATTACCTCCAGACTTAGTATATTTTTGAAAGACCTTTCAATAACATTTTAAATTTCAGGGACAAAAAAATCAACCGAATATGCACATTCGGTCGATTTCATGCACAAGCGGTCAATTTTTCTTTGAAAAATCTTTGTTATTTATTAAAATCGTGGTGTTGAATTTCTTTTCGTCCCTGTCATAGCTCCATTCCATATCGCCGCCATATTTTTTTAGCGCCTGTTTTATACTCACCGTGCCGATACCGTGTAAAGCCTTATCACTTTTGCTCGTCATAAGCGCGCCGCCCTCGGTCACAGGCTCGCTGTCGGCGCTGTTGTCAAGGCGGATAACGGTAAATGCGCCGTTCATTTCGTATATGCTTAAAAATATCTTTTTCGCCGCCGATTTGCCGCTCGCTTCAATGGCGTTATCCATGAGATTTGCGAATATCGCCACCGTGTCGGCTTCGTTTATAAACGACAAACTCACGTTTTGAATATAAATTTGAAAATCAATGCCGTTTTGCGCACATTCCTCTGATTTTTGCGTTAGCAGAACATTCAAGGCGTCGTTATCCGTGTATTCCACGAGCAGTAAGGAGCGGTTTTTGCTTTCAAGGCTTCGTATCATTTCAAGCGCCGCATCGGAGTTTTCACCGAGCATTCCCTCTATGCTTTTGCAGTATTTATTGAAGTCATGCGCCATGACGCGCAAGTCGGCGTATTTTTCTTTTAACAAATTATATTTCTGAAAATCAATTTCGTTTTTATGCTCAACCTCCTGTAAATATTGTATCCGCGCGTTTCGTTCGACAATTCGGTCACAAATAATATACACGGCAAAATTCGTCGCGATAAGCATAACACCGAGAATGATAAATACAGCCTTCGCGCCGTAATCAACTTGTGCAAACATCTTATTAAACAGCATAAAAAACAGACAACTGCATATCGGCAGCGGAATGAGCCATACCATTTCGGGAGTGCTTTTACCGCTCCTGCCGGGAGCAAAACGCTTCAGCATTACGAGCGATATGAAATACATCGTTTTGGAGAAAATTACCATAACCGCATCCAATACGGGATTTATGTTGCCGTAAGTGCCTTGCTCGATTTTTGTATCGGTAAGCAGAGAGAAAACCAATTCCCAAAACATCATGATTGCGGTCAGGATTATGACGCGCAGCGCGATTGTCTTCACGGAATCGGAAAAACCCAGATACAGCACGATAAAATTTATAATTATAAAACTCAATATATTCAGAACGGGGACATAAAACGCGCATATAACACCGTAAATAGCATATCCGATAATTATGAGCAGATTACTCTTTGTCCTTGAATTTCTGTATTGCATAACCGAATTTGAAAAATAAATCAGCGCAATACATTCTATCAAAACAGATAACTCCGTATTGATAGAAATAATCAATGAATTACTCATCTTAGATCCTTTGCCGTTTTAAACATTTTCGCCGCGAAATCCTTGTAAAGTCTGCGTGAAACCATCGCCGAGTATGTATTTTCGCCGTAGGTCATATGCACGCTTAATTTGTCGTAGCCGGTGACGTATTTCAGATTTACAAAGTAGCTTTGGTGCGGTGCGGCAAAGTAATTCACCTCGCTCTCTATCGCGGATTTTATCTCGGTAAAGTTTTCCGCCGCTTCAAAACCGCCGCTTACCGTGACTACCTTTGCGCGCCGTTTTACCGTTTCAATGTAGATTATATCGGACAGCAATATATCCGTTTTGCATTTCGTCTTAAAATCGGTCAAAGTAATCTTCTTATTCGCCGCTTCTATCCGCTCTATCGCGCTGTCAATGCCGGAGGAAAGCCGCGCTCGGTCGATAGGCTTTGTGAGGTAGCGAATGGCGTTCACGTCAAAGGCGCTGTCGAGATAGACGGAATAATTTGTGATAAAAAACACAAGACAGTCCTTGTTAATCTCATGCAGCCGCCGCGCGAGTTCGATCCCCGTCATGCCGTCCATTTCCACATCAAGAAACGCAATATCAAACTTACCTGCTTTGAGCAGTTCCGCCGGCTTAGAAAACTTGTCAAATGTATAATCGACGCCCTTTTCATCGAGCGCCGAGCCGATAATTTCATACTCCGCCGCCAGATCCGCCGCGTCGTCGTCGCATATCGCAATCCGCATTTTCTCACCCCTCCCGCGAATCAACCGCCGCCGCGTTATCATTTTCATTAACCGTCAATTTTTTTATACAGCAAATCGTAGCCGACCTCGCTTATAAGCTCGTAGTTGTCGCGCAGGATACGAAGAAACTGACGGCTCTCGATAATATCTATATTATGAATAATCACCCATTTGGGCGGCGCGTCGATCATCATCTGATTAATTTCCCTGCCGAACTCGCCGTAATGCATCGCCCATTCTTCCTGAAGCGTGAACAGACGGAAGCACGGCATAATATCAGCCTCCAAAAACCACGCCGCGGAGATGTTGTAGCCGAATACGCTGTCACGCTCGTCCTCGGGGATAAGCGAGGAAAGCGCCGCCGCGCTGTACTGTATATCGGAATGTGTGTCGCGGTAGACCTCGGGATGGCTTTGACGGTAAAGCTTTTGCGTGTAGTGACTTATATTGTACGGCAGCGTTTCAAAATACCCGACGAGCGGCAGCGCCATAACGACGCACAGAATACAAGACGCCGCGCTTATTTTGTTACCCGCAATAAAGAAAAATACTGCGGCGTACAGCGTGATAAGCGGTATGAGAGTTGTGTAATAATGCGTGTACCCGAACCCCATCATTACGGGTATCAGCGCGAACACGGAAACGGTCGTTATAAGCGAGGCGACCTTAACTCCCAGCCGTTTGGCGAATATAAGCGAAAGAGCGATAAGCGCCATTACGGGAATAGTCCACTTTATAAGCTCCAAAAGCGCCGCCGCGCCTTTTTCATACGAGCCTTCGGCGGCGTAGAGGAAATTAAACGTGAACGTGGCGAAAATCATATCAGGGAACGTACCCTTTATAATAAAGAACAGACATACGGGAGCCGCGACCGCCGCCATGCCGAGCAGAAAATACAGTATATTTATAAGCGCCGCCTTAAATCTTTCGCTTACAAAATCGGTTACTATGGCGGCAAGCACCACTCCGCCTATCATAATACCGTTATTTATTCGTATAAACGCGCAAATCGCGAAACATACGCCGTATATGAACATATACTTTGGAGGATGCGGCTCGTCGGGAGATTTGCTGAAAAATTTAACGGAAAGATAAATCGGTATAAGACACGGAAGCAGACAGTATTCCTCACTCAGATTGCCGTCGCTTACGGTGGCGGCAAACGCTAAAACAGATATGACAACACATATGATTGCGCGCGCCGTTCTTGTGAATATACGCGCCGTTTTATACATAAATATCGCTGAAAGAGAAAGCAGAACGCACTGTATTATAAATACGCCCGCCTTTGTTTTGGTAACGGCAAAGCCGAGCGCGTTCAAGTAGAACAATATCGGACCCTTGTGGTCGAAATAGTCCGTATAAACGTTTTTACCCATTGTGATTGCTTTGCCGATAAGCATGAAAATGCTCGAGTCGCCGTCGCAGTAGGAGGTGTAAAGCGGAGATGTGGACGCGGATAAAAGCAGCAAAAAAGCCGTACAGAACGCGGCAAGCGACAAATAAATCACGACGTGCTTTTTTTGCATAACATTTTCCTCCTGCCGTAATGTGAATTAAACTGTATATATTTTAGTACATCGGTGAGTTGTTGTCAATATTTGTAACAGGTATAACGCCAAATTGTGAACTCACTGTAAATTTTTACGGCGGTTTGTTGACTTTAAAAATTTAAAGTGATAAAATAATTACCGAGTATAGGTTAATAAACTTATAAAAATATAGATTTTGCATCGGGAGGCGGTCCTATGGAGGATTTAACATCTGAGGAGGAAGTAAAGGAAACAGCGTCCGGCGAAGAAAGCGCGGAAAGCGGCGAAACGGACGGTGAGGTATCGTTTTCGGATGACAGCGAGTACTACGGCGATGAAGACGACGCGCTCACATTAAAAAGAAAAAAGAGAAAGAAGAGGCTTATCATACTCGGGAGTGTGGTAGGCGTTATTGTGTTGCTGTTTATAATATCGAGTATACGCGGACATATCGCCGATAAAAAGGCAGAGGAAGAAATGTATACGGATATGCCGGTAATAAGACGCACAATATCGAATACAATCACAGGCTCGGCGCACATAGAGCCGAACGACTCGTATAACGTTATATCCATGCATTCGGGCGATATAACCGCTGATTACATAACTGAGGGCAAAACGGTCAAAAAGGGCGATAAGCTGTATCAGTTTGACGACGAGGACGCGCAAAATCAGCTTACGAGCGCCAAGAATAATCTTACGAAGGCGCAGCAGCAGTACGCTGACGCCGTAAAGACAAGGACGCAGACCGTTTCCGCGAACAGCAATCAGACGGCGAGCGCGCGCAATTCCGTCCAGAAGGCGTTAAACTCCTTAAACGACGCGCAAAAATCCCTTAATGACAGCTATGTAACGTCCGATATAAACGGCAAGGTGAGCGCGGTATACGTTGACAACGGAGCGAAAATACAAACCGGCGCGCAGATTGCCGAGGTGTACGATGACTCTGTTATGAAGCTGCGTCTGCCGTTTAACGAATTTGACTCTGCAAATCTGTACGAGGGCGCGTCGGCGGAGGTATCAGTCGCCGGTACGGGCGAAAAGCTTATAGGAACTGTAACGGACGTTTCGGGCGGGTCTACGGCTACGGGAGCGCACACGATAATAACTTACGCGACGATTGAGGTCGCGAATCCCGGCGCGCTTACGTCAAGCGATATCGGCAGCGCCGTGGTAAACGGAGCGGCGAGCTCCGACACGGCAAGCTTTGAGTATGCCCAAACGCGCACTATAACCGCTGAAGCGTCGGGTACGATCGAGAACCTTAACAAGAACACGGGCGACGCGGTATACGCGGGCGAACAGATAGCGCATATAGATTCAAGTCAGCTGCAAACAAGCTACGACAACGCGCGCCTTTCGTATGATGACGCTGTGCTGGCGCTTGAAAAACAGGTGCTTAACAACGATACATATTCTCAGGATTCAAATATAAAGAACGCCGGTCTCGCGCTTGACGACGCGCGCTTGCAGGTTCAGAACGCCCAAAAAACGGTGGACGATTACCTTGTTGAAGCTCCTATTGACGGTACCGTGGTAACAAAGAACGCCAAGTCGGGCGACACGATAGACTCGTCGAACGGGACAGACCCGCTTTGCGTGATTTACGACCTTTCAAGCGTCAAGCTCAGTATTGACGTTGACGAGACGGAAGTCGCGCTCATTAAGGTCGGTCAGAAAGCAACTGTAACGGCGGACGCGGCGGAGGGTGAATTTGTCGGCGAAGTCGTTAAAGTACCCGTGGACGGCGTGAACCAAAACGGCGTCACGACGTATACGATAGACATTCAGATTAAAGACTACGGCGACCTGCTCCCGGGCATGAACGTTGACGCGGAGATTGTCGTCGAGGAAGCGGAAAATGCGCTCGCAATACCGATGAACAGCATAAACCGCGGCAATATTGTTTTCGTGAAGGACGACGGCTCCAAGCGCGCGAACGACGTTACCGACGCGGTTAAGCCGTCTGAGGACGGTAAGAAAGACAAAGACAAGGACGCTCCCGAAGCGAGCGCCGCGCCCACGGCAGCGCCTATGGACGGCGGACGCCGCGCGGGCGGAAAAGGCAATCTAACGGATAATCTGCCGAAGAACATAGAAGTTCCCGAGGGGTACCGCGCGATAGTGATTGAAACGGGACTGAACGACGCTGATTACATAGAGGTCAAGTCAGGTCTTAAGGAAGGCGACAGCGTAAGGACGCTTAACACGCTCGCTTCAAGCGAAGGCGCCCTTGACGACGATATGGCGAATGCCATGAATGCCACAATGGGCGGTGGCATGGGCGGCAGCCCCGGCGGCGGTGGCGCTCCCGGCGGCGGAGCTCCCGGCGGAAACAGAGGCGGCGGCAATACGGGCGGCGGCAATACGGGCGGCGGCCCGAGATAAGGCGGAGGTGGCAGCATGACGCCTTTGGTGGAATTAAAGGACGTATACAAGATATACAAAATGGGAGACACGTCCGTCCACGCGCTGGACGGAATTTCCCTTACAATAGAAAAGGGCGAGTTTGTCGCCATAGTCGGTCAGTCAGGCTCGGGCAAGTCCACGTGCATGAACATTATCGGCTGTCTCGACGTTGCGACAAAGGGAACATACAAGTTAAACGGCAGAAAAATAGGCAATTACTCGCAAGACGAGCTTGCGGAAATACGCAATAAAATGCTCGGATTTATCTTTCAGCAGTACAATCTTATCCCGAAGCTGACGGTACTCGAGAATGTACAGCTTCCGCTGCTTTACGCGGGTATGAGAGAATCGGAGCAGCGCAGACGCGCGCTCGCTTCGCTTGAACGCGTGGGACTTAAGGCGAAAGCGGGCAATTATCCGTCTCAGCTTTCGGGCGGACAGCAGCAGAGAGTGTCTATAGCCCGCGCGTTGGCGGGAGAACCGTCGGTTATACTCGCAGACGAGCCTACGGGCGCGCTCGACTCGCGCACTGGCAGAGAAGTAATGATGTTTTTGCAGAAGCTCAACCGCGAGGGCAACACGATTATACTCGTTACCCACGATAATTCAATCGCGGCGCGCGCAAAACGCATAGTACGCATTACCGACGGACGTATCGTATACGACGGACCGGTAGAGGGCGACGTGACTGTAATGCAGATGCACGGCGCGGGCGAGGAAGCTCCCGAGGACGAGAAAGCAAAGGGGGCGACGTGATGCTTTGGAAATGCTTTAAAATGGCTATAAACAGCGTCATCAGCAACAAAATGCGCTCCTTGCTCACGATGCTCGGCATAATCATAGGAATAACGGCGGTAATATCGCTCGTAAGCCTTATGTCGGGACTTACGTCGGAGGTTACGGACGCGTTTGAGGAAGTCGGCATAGAGGCTATTTCAGTCACTTTGACCGACAGAGCGGACACGATAGAATTACCCGTAGAGCACGTTGACGAGCTTGCGCAAAAGTACCCCGACATTATAAAGGGCTATTCGCCATGCGTCACCATGCCGGCATACATAAAGGACGGCACGGAATCCATAACGTCGTCCGCGACCGGCGTAAACGAGCAGTATATAGACCTTTACGGCTACAAGATAGAATACGGCAGAAACATTACGTATATTGACGTGGAGCGTATGCAGAAAGTGTGCGTAATAGGCACGTACATCGCGAAAGAGCTTTTTGACGGCGACGCGCTCGGTAAGACGCTGCAAATCACGGGAACGCCATACAAGGTTGTGGGAATAATCGAAGAGCGCAGCGACTCGGAAAAGGACTCGGACGACGACTGTATTTACGTGCCGTACACCGTCGCGGCGCATACGATACATTCAAGCAAAATAAGCAGGTACATAGTATACGCGACGAATCAGGAAACGGTTGAAGCCGCGGAGACGCTTATAGAGCAGCTTTGCGAAAAGGATATAGGCGACGACGATTATTACACGGTAATAGCGATGAAAGCGATAGCGGAATCGCTTACGACTATTCTCGACAGTATGGGAGCCGTGCTTATCGCAATCGCCGCAATATCGCTCGTCGTCGCGGGTATAGGAATTATGAATATAATGCTCGTTTCCGTGACGGAAAGGACGCGCGAGATAGGTATAAGGAAGTCGCTCGGCGCGAAGCAGCGCGACATTCTCTCGCAGTTCATAATGGAGGCGGGAATGTTAAGCTGTATAGGCGGAGTGATAGGAATTATGTTTGGCTCGCTTTTAGCCGTGGGCGCGGGCAAACTGCTCGATATGAACGTGCTCCCGACGCCCGCCTCAATAGTAGTATCGTTCACGGTATCGGCGGCGATAGGCGTATTCTTCGGATTTATGCCCGCCAAGAAGGCGGCGGCGCTTAATCCGATAGACGCGCTGAGATATGATTGATAACGGAGGATTATTATGAAAAAAATTGTGCTGTTAATACTTTTCGCGGCGCTGTGCATCATGCCGAGCACGGTAAGCGCGCAGTGGAGCGAGGAGGACGGAATTGTATCGCTTCTTAAGGACCTTGAAATTATGCAGGGCGACGAGAACGGCGATATGGGACTTGACCGTCTCGTTTCGCGCGCGGAATTCGCGAAAATCGCGGTAGCCGCGTCAAGCGAAAAGGACACTGTGGCGCTCGGACTTCAAATATCTCCGTACCGCGACGTGCCTTATACGCGCTGGTATGCGCCGTACATAAAGGCGGCGATGTCGGCGGGATACGTTCAGGGATACCTCGACGGAACGTACCGCCCCGATAATACGGTGACATACGAGGAGGCAATTTCGATAATGCTGCGCGTTTTAGGCTACAATGACAGCGCTTTCGGCGCGGCGTATCCCTACGGTCAGATAGCCAAGGCGCAGGGACTTGACCTTACGGACGGCGTGGACGGAGGGATAGGCACGGAAATGACGAGGCGGCAGGTAATGCGCCTTGTTTATAATACGCTTTTGGCGGATGTTACCGTATCGACAAGCACGCAAACGACGACCACAAGCGCGGGCAGCGCTTCTCAGCCGAACGCGAATACTCAGAGAACGTCGCAGAGCACGACCACCGTCGGCACTTCCAGTTACGCCGGATCGCTTTTAGGCTCTCATAACTGTACCATGACGGAGGACGCGGACGTAATCGCAGGGTACGCGCAGGATAATTCTCTCGGGACGGATAAGATATTCACTTCGGCGGGAACGTACACAAAGGGAGATTATTTCAGCGACGAATGCGTCGGTATGACGGGAAACGTGTTTGTCAAAAACTCGCGCGATATTATTGCGTTCGTTCCCGATACGGCTTACGAAAATAATGATTACGAGACATATTTTGTATACTCAACGCTTCCGAATGCCGTAGTGGGCTACAGGAACGGCAATTTTGAGACGATAGATATACCCGACAGCGCGACCGTGTATGAAAATCAAAGCCCGACAATGTATTCACTTGTGAAAGACAATATGGAAATGGGCGACACGATGTACGTAAAGCGCACAAGCGGCGGCTCGATTGATTATATAACATACGAATCGAGCGCTATGGAGGGACCTGTCAGAGTTACAAGCAGAGGACAGGTGCCGAACTTCCCCTCGGACGCGAACACCACCGTTATGCGCGGCGGCGTGAAGGCGAGTATGTCGGATTTGCAATCGGACGATATTGTTTATTACAGCCCGAACTTGAATATAGTCCTCGCGTACACGGATAAGGTTACGGGCGTGTACGAAAACGCGTCCCCGACAAAGGACGCGCCCGCGTCGGTAACGGTTTCGGGTACAGATTACCCCGTTGAGAGCGTGGAGGCGTTTAACGACCTTTCATCGAGCGGCAAATATAACTACGGCGACACTGTGACGCTGCTTCTCGGCAGGAACCGCGCGGTGGCGGGCGTGAGCGGAGCGGGCAGCGGCGCCGCGGTCAGCGCGTCCTCGGGCGCCACGGGCGGATTTGTGACGGAAACGGGAAAGAAAGATTTCAAAAATCCCGATAACACCGTTTATACGAGCTATTACGCCAAGGTGGTAACGTCGGACGGAATTATGAATGAGTACGAGACCGCGAATGATTATTCGTCATTTGTATGCTCTGCGGTAAGGATAAGCTTTAAGAACGGAAAAGCGACGCTGAAACGTGTAAACGACAACGGCGGCGTGTACGGCAAGGTAAACGCTAAGGCGGGAACAATAGGTGACTATGACCTTGCAGACGATGTAAAAATACTTGACACGTCGGGAACTCATTCGGACGATACGCCGGGCTATTGCAAAATATATCCTCAGAGGATAGACAACGTGACGCTCACATCATCAAACGTGCTGTACAGCTTAAAGAACGGCGCGGGCGAGATTAAGGAGCTTATATTAAAGGACGTTACGGGCGACACATATACTTACGGCATAATCGTAAGCAAGGGCGAAAGCGGTATGTATACAATAAATATCGACGGCAGTCAAACGACATACATGACATCGTTTTCAACTACCGCCACGGGACCGCACCGCTTCAAGATGAACGGAAGCAACATTGACAACATGGTTCAGCTTCCGCATTACTCGCAGTACGTGTCGCAACTCACGCGCACCGAAGCGGTTATAGGTCAGCAGACATATTTGCTCAGCGATAAGGTTGTTGTGTACAATAAAGAGCTGTCCTCGCCGTATATGAAAATAACTCTTGATGACGCGATAAACGGTAATTACCGTCTTACGGCGTATTACGACAAGGCGGAGTCCTCCGGCGGACGCATACGCATAATAATAGCCGAGCGGCGGTAATTTAAGACAATAATTGATACAATATTAAGATACAAAATGTTTAACAGGGGGGTAAAATATGAATATATGCCGTTATTTTCTATGCTTTGCGGTATTCAGCTTTATAGGCTGGGCGTATGAGACGGTGTATTACAGTGTACAGCACAGAAAATTGGTGAACAGCGGCTTTTTAAGCACGTGCTTTTGCCCGATATACGGAATAGGAGCGATGCTTGATTTGCTGCTGCTCGGAGGGATTAAAAACCCGTTCGCGCTGTTTGCGGCGGGAATGGCGGTGACAGGCTCGCTGGAGTATTTTGTGTCATGGCTTTTGGAACGCCTTTTCGGACGGCGTTGGTGGGATTATACCGGCTGGCCGCTCAATATAAACGGAAGAATATGCGTGATTAGCGTTACCATGTTCGGTATAGCCACGGTCGCGCTGATAAAATTCATAGCGCCGTTTACATTCGGAATGATTAACAGAATAGACAATACCGCGTGCGCCGCGCTTACGGTCGTCATAGCGGCGGTTATGGTAACGGACGCCGCGCGCTCGGCGATGCATACCGACGCGGCAAAGCTGTGGTATGTCGAAAAGCAGTCCGGCGTGTTCCGCGAGCTTGAACACAGCGAGGTAGTTGAGAAAATCAAACACGCGTTTAAAAGATAAAAAGCGCCTTCGGGCGTTTTTTTATCTGTTTCCCTTTATATCGAATCCGCGCATAACCTCCTTGCGCTTTTCTATCGCGTACTGGGTGTAGTACTTGTGCGTAACCTCTATGTTTTTATGTCCCATAAGCTCCGCGACCATTTTTATATCCACGCCGTCGGCGATAAGATTACACGCGAACGTACGCCTAAGCGCGTGCGGACGCGTTTTGTCGGGGTCGGTTATACCCGCCGCCGCGCAGTATTTTTTTAAAAGCTTCTCAACGCCCTGCGCCGTCATACGCTTACCGAGACGGCTTAAAAACAGCGCGTCGTCTTTCGCGTCCTCTGTTTTCACTCGTTCGAGCATATATGTAAACAGCTCGTTTTCAACCTGCGCCGGCATAAATATTTCCTGCTCGTCTCCGCCCTTGCGCGTCACCACAAACGAGGACGTGTCAAAGCTTACGTCGCGCATATCGAGATTTACAAGCTCGCTCACTCGGCAGCCTGTGCCGAGATACGTTATAAACAGAGCTATATCGCGCTGCTTTCTCTTTACGTACTCCGTCAGGTCGCGTCCCGAGAAATAATTCTCGCCGTTATAGAGCACGTCAAGGAGCCGCACCGTCTCCTGAGTACTTAAAGGACGCTTCATTTTCTGATGTATTTTTTTAAAATCCACCTTGTCCGTCACATTCTGCGAAATCAAATCGTTCTTGTAGAGATACAGGAACAGTCCGCGTATGCCGGACAGCTTTCTGTTTATACCGTAGGGACTGTTATGCCATACGCGCTTTACCTTTTTCCCGTCTATTGTTACCGTTTCCGTTTCGTATTCCCTTAAGTATGCGGTAAATGCGTTTAAATCACGGAGCGTGACCTGCTCCATATGCTCTGTTGTAAAGTCCTCGGTATTTTTCACGTCGCGGAACTTGAATTTTTGCAGATACTCCAAAAATATTTTTATGTCTATACTGTACCCGATCTGCGTGTTTATGCTTTCACCGTTGTACGCGATTTCTATGTAGTCGAACACAAAGTCCGGCAGATTTGAAAGAAAATTCATAAGCTTTGTACGCTTGCTCATAAGACCGTTACCTCCGTTCCCTATGTACCAATTATATACCGTAAACCGTTTTCGCGCAAGGATAATTAAAAATTTTTCAAAAACATGATTTTTACGTATGGACTATTTTGGAATTTTATAGTACAATGTATTATAAGTAAAACATTTTCAGAAGAAAGGAAAGGATATAACTATGGTACTGAAAACAAGCAGCGAGCTGGGCGAGGTTTCAATCGCCAACAGCGTTATATCGGAGATTGCGGGCGCTGTCGCGACAAAGTGCTACGGCGTTGTCGGTATGGCGTCGAGAAACAAAAAGGACGGCATAGTAAATCTTCTTAAATCGGACAGTATGTCGAGAGGCATAAGCGTATCGGTGGTGGACGAGGGAGTTGTCGTTGAAATTCATCTGATTGTTGAATACGGCATAAATATAAACACTGTATGCAAAAGTATCGTGAACCGCGTAAGATACACGATAGAAAACGCGGTCGGCATAAAGGTCAACAGAGTAAATGTCAAGGTGGAAGGCGTAAGAGTAGATTAACGGAGGGGTGATTAAAATTAAGACCTTAAACGGAAACGCGTTCGCGGCTATGATAGTAAGCGGCGCGAATAATTTATATAACAACAGGAAAACCGTGGATAATCTCAACGTGTTCCCCGTACCCGACGGCGACACGGGTACAAATATGTCGCTGACCACCTCGGCTGTGGCGGAGGAGCTTTTAAAAAACGACTCGCTCACGGTCACGAAAGCGGCGGACGTAATATCTTTCGCGGCGCTTCGCGGCGCGCGCGGCAATTCGGGAGTAATACTGTCGCAGATTTTCAGAGGAATGTCAAAAAGTCTTAAGGGCCGGACGGAGTGCGGGGCGCAGGAACTTGCCGACGCGCTGAAAGCGGGCAGCGACGCGGCTTACAAAGCCGTCATGAAGCCCACGGAGGGAACAATACTCACCGTGTCGCGCGAAGCGGCTTCGGGCGCGCAGACCGCCGCGACGGGCGGAGACGTAACGGCGGTAATCGAGGCGGCATACGAGCGCGGAGAAAAGACTCTTGCCAAAACGATGCAGATGCTTCCCGCGCTGCAGCAGGCGGGAGTGGTAGACGCGGGCGGACAGGGCTGGATATTCGTACTGCGCGGCATTTTGGACTATTTAAAAAGCGGCGCTGTCACCGAGCGAGAGAACGCCGACGTACAGACTGAGGAGACAAAGAGCGCTCCCACGCAAAAGACCGTAAGCACGGAGGATATAAAATTTCGTTACTGTACGGAATTTATAGTCGAGAAAAAGTCAAAGGGACTTAGCGTTGACGCGTTCCGTGAGGCCATATCGCCCAAGGGCGACTGTATGCTCGTGATTGACGACGAGGATATAGTAAAGGTGCATATACACACGAACCACCCCGGTTTTGTGCTTGAGGAAGCAATTAAACTGGGCGAGATGATAAACCTCAAAATAGACAATATGAAGCATCAGCATAAGTCTATAATCGAGGGCAGTAAGGACGCTCCCCAAAAAGCGGCGGCTGTAAGCGTAAAGGGCAGAGCGGAAAAACCGAAAAAGACCGTAAAGCCCAAGAGCGAGCCAAAGGAAAAAAAGGACAGCCAAAAGCCTAAGGAGCCGACCGAGATAAAGGAGTTTGGATTCGCGGCGGTATGTATGGGCAAGGGACTTGCCGCAATACTCAAAGACCTCGGCGTTGACAAGATAATCGAGGGCGGTCAGACGATGAACCCGAGCACGGAGGACATATTAAAGGCTGTAAAACGAGTAAAGGCAAAGACGGTCTACGTGTTCCCGAACAACAAAAATATAATTATGGCGGCGCGCCAGGCGGCGGAGCTTACGGAGGACAAAAACGTTGTGGTACTGGACAGTAAAAGCTATCCGCAGTGCGTCAGCGCCATGATGAACTTTAACCCGCAGAAAAGCGCGGAGGAAAACACGGACAAAATGAACCGCGCGATAGCCGCCGTAACTTCCGCGCAGCTTACATACGCGGTTAGGGACACCGAAATTGACGGCAAAAAAATCGCTAAGAACGATATTCTCGGTATGATTGAGGATAACATAGAAGTTGTCGGCAAGGATACGGACGATACGCTTAACAAGGTAATATCGCATATGGTTGACGAGGATACGGAATTTATTACCGTGTACTGCGGCAGGGACATAAAGAAAGCCCAGGCGGACCGTATGCAGAAGGCTATTGAAGCCAAGTATGAAAAAGACGAAATAGAGGTATCCTTTAAGAGGGGCGGTCAGCCTTTGTATTATTACATCGTGTCTGTAGAATAGGAGTATAATGAAAGATATACGGTACCTTAAAGGCGTGGGTGAAAAACGCGCCGAATTGTTTGCGAAAAAGGGAATAAACACGGTCGAGGATTTGCTTTACTATTTTCCGCGCTCACATGAGGACAGGTCGGAAATAAAGGAAATCTCGGACTTGGAAGAGGGAGAAACGGTGTGCGTCAGCGTCACCGTTTTTTCGCCCGTGCGCGACGTGCGCGTACGGCGCAATATGCTAATATCCACCATGGTTGTATGTGACCAAACCGGCGCTATAAACGTGGTATGGTACAATAACCGCTACGTCAAGGGACAATTTATGACGGGCGACGAGTACATTCTCTACGGCAAAATAACAAAAAACCGCGGCAAGAAAGAAATGATAAATCCCGTGTACGAGAAAAAGGGCAGCGAGCGCTTTACGGGCAAGATAGTGCCGCTGTATCCGCTCACCGAGGGACTTACCCAGAAAATACTTCAGTCGTCTATGGAGCTTGCCTTAAAGGACGCGGGACGGCTCGAGGAGTATATACCCGCCGACATACGCGAAAAGTACAATATAGCGGAGCTTAATTACGCAATGAAAAACGTGCATTTCCCGGAGGATTTTGAAAGCTACAACATAGCCCGCGAGAGGTTTGTGTTTGAGGAGCTTTTAATACTTCAGCTCGCGCTCACGGGACGCAAGGAGGAAAACACAGCGCTCTCGGGAACGGTATTTAAGGACGCGCTCTGCGTAAGAGAATTTGCAAAGACCTTGCCGTTCCCGCTTACGAACGCACAGAAACGGGTACTTAACGAGATAGTTTCCGATTGTAAAAGCGGTAAGGTGATGAACAGGCTCGTGCAGGGCGACGTGGGCAGCGGCAAAACGGCTGTCGCGGCGGCGGTAGTGTACGCAGCGGTTAAAAACGGTCATCAGGCGGCTATGATGGCGCCGACGGAAATACTTGCCATGCAGCATAAGGAAACGCTTGACGAATTTTTTAAGGGTACGGATATAAATGTCGTGCTGCTCACGGGAAGCATGAAGGCGAAAGAAAAACGTCTCGCCTATGATATGATTTTATCGGGCGCGGCGGATGTCGTAGTCGGTACTCACGCGATTATACAAAAAGAGGTGGAATTTAAAGACCTCGCTCTCGTCGTAGCGGACGAGCAGCACCGTTTCGGAGTGGAGCAGAGAGCCAAGCTCGCCGCAAAGGGAACAAATCCGCATATACTCATAATGTCCGCCACACCCATACCGAGAACGCTCGCGCTTATTCTGTACGGCGACCTTGACATTTCCGTAATAGACGAGATGCCGCCGGGCAGGAAACCGATAAAAACATACGCGGTAGGCGAGAGTATGCGAAAACGAGTTTTCGCGTTTCTTGAAAAAAACGTAAAGAGCGGAATGCAGGCATATGTTGTATGCCCTCTTATCGAGGAGACGGAAAAGAGCGACCTGCAAAACGCCGAGCTTTTATCCGAAAAGCTTAAGACGGTTTTCCCCGAGTTTAAAATAGGACTGATGCACGGACGGATGCGCTCCAAGACGAAAGAAAGCGTCATGGACGAGTTCGTGAGAGGGGATATACAAATACTTGTCTCCACGACCGTAATAGAGGTGGGCGTGAACGTGCCGCGCGCCAATATAATGGTAATAGAGAACGCGGAACGGTTTGGGCTTTCGCAGCTCCACCAGCTTCGCGGACGGGTAGGCAGAGGACATGATCAGGCTTATTGTATCCTTATCGCCCACGGCAAAAGCGAGGTCACAAAAAAGCGTATGGAAACGATGTGCGTTTCAAACGACGGCTTTTATATAAGCGAGCAGGACTTACAGCTTCGCGGTCCGGGCGACTTCTTCGGTACGCGTCAGCACGGTCTGCCGGAAATGAAGATTGCCAATCTTTTTGAGGACAGGGACATTCTCGCCGTATCGCAAATGGCGGCAAAGGAAATTCTTGCGGAGGACCCCAAGCTTAAAAGCGAGAAGTATAAAGGACTTAAGGAGCGCGCCGACAAGGTTATAAATTCCGGCATAGTAATGAATTAGTATAAATTACCTGTTTATATTTTGTAAATTTACATAAATTATGATTGGAGTAAACAACTCAAAATTTTATGTAAAGGAGAATATCATAATGTCAAAGAACACAAGGAAAGCGGCGCTCGAAAAGTTTAAGATGGAAGCTGCGAGAGAAGTAGGCGTAAGTCTCGACCAAGGCTATAACGGTTCGCTCACCTCAAAGCAGGCGGGCTCTATAGGCGGTCAGATGGTAAAGAAAATGATTGAGAGCTATGAGGACAAAAATATATAACGCCGCGCGTTTGAGCCGAACACGGAAAGGATCGACATTTTGCCGGTCCTTTTTGATTTTTATACGCGTTTTTCCGTCTTGACATTAATTTTATTATGTTGTATGATGTAGACATATTAACGGGAGGAAAATTATATGAGCTTTATTTTTAACGCCGGCACAAAAATTGTGTGCGGCAGCGCCGGCAAACCCGTGCTTAACGCCGTTTCAATTTTGCGCCGCGATATGAGTAAGGTATTCACGGGCGGCGCCGTATGCGAAAACGAGATTGTTTTGGAAAATCATGCTTCGGCGGACGACGAGAGCTACGAAATATCGGTAGGCGGCAGGGTGACGGTGCGCGCGGGCGGAGATTTGGGCTTTGTGTACGCCCTTTTGTACATAAGCGAAAACTACCTCGGCGTAAAACCGTTTTGGTTTTGGATGGATCAAAAGCTTGAACGAAAGGAAAGCGTACTGATAGACGAGGGAGTAACGAAGTCAAAAAAGTACGCGGTACGCTTCCGCGGCTGGTTCTTTAACGACGAAGTACTGATGCTCAAATGGAAAATAAACGGCGATGAGCGCGAGACGTGGCGCATGGCGTTCGAGACGCTTCTGCGCTGCGGCGGAAATATGACAATACCCGGAACGGACAAGATGTCGCGTAAAAATCGACAGCTGGCGGCGGATATGGGCTTGTGGATAACGCACCACCACGCGGAGCCGCTGGGCGCGGAGATGTTTGCGAGACGCTATACAGGCGTGGACGCGAGCTACACAAAACACCCCGAAATGTTTTACGAGCTTTGGGATGAGGCTGCGCGCGAACAGAAAGACTATAAGGTCGTTTGGAACCTGTGCTTTAGAGGTCAGGGCGACAAACCTTTTTGGGGCGACGATAAAAGCGGCAAATTCGATACTCCCGAAAAAAGGGGTGCGCTGATAAGCGAAGTTATAGCAAAACAGCGGGATTTAGTAAAAAAATACGTGCAAAACCCCGTATTTTGCACCAATTTGTACGGCGAGATAATGGAGCTTTACAAGGACGGATATATTAATCTTGACGACGATATTATAAAGGTACGCGCCGATAACGGCTACGGTAAAATGGTCACGCGCCGCCGCGACAGCCATAACGTGCGCGTCTCCTCGATGCCCGAAAAGGACGGAGGAAGTCAGGGTATTTACTACCATGTTTCGTTTTACGATTTGCAGGCGGCGAACCATATTACGATGCTCCCGAACAGCGTGGATTTTGTAAACCGCGAGCTTAACGCGGTGCTTGAAAACAACGGCGGCGCTTTCTGGATAATAAACTGCTCGAACGTGAAGCCCCATGTGTACTTCCTTGACGCGGTGCGTAAAAAGTGGGAGGGCAAAAATATAAGCGACGAAACGCACAGCGCGGAATTCGCGAGCGATTATTTCGGAGCGGACGAAAATATACGGCGCGCTTTTAAAGAGTACCCGAATGTAATGCTGCGCTTCGGAGGGAATGAGGACGAGAAAGCGGGGGAGCAGTTTTATACCGAAAACGCGCGCGTATTGGCGCACAGTCTTATCCGCGCGGACTTCGGCGGCGCGGGCGGTCTTAAATGGATTGCGGACGGAACGCTTTTTGAACAGGCAAAAACGCTTTTAAATATTTGTCTTAACGGTATGGGCGCGCTTGAAAGATACTTTGATATGTGCCGCTCGATAAGCGGCGGACTCAGCGCGTCCGTAAAACCTCTTTTTGACGAAACGGTATTTTTACAGGCTAAAATTCATTATTACTGCGCGCGCGGTATGATTGCGCTTTGCAAAAGCGTAATAGAATTTGGCGAAAAGAATTACAAGGACGCGTTTTTATTCGCGGGCGACAGCGCCGCGCTGTACGATACGGCGAATAACGAAATGCGCGCGAGTGAAAACGGAGTATGGCGCGGCTTTTACTCTAACGACTGCTTTGCCGATATTAAGCACAGCGCGTACATGGCAAGAAAGGCTATGGGTACGATACGCGAGTACGGCGACAACGCGCGCCATGACACGTGGCAGCGCGACGCGGCGTATTCAGAGGAGGATAGGGACGTGTTCCTGTTGCTTCTTACCGATAACCATATGACGGACGATGAGCTTTATAAAGAAATGCGTGAAAAATAAGGAGACTGCATATATGAAATATACTTTTGAAAAATACACGGAAGAACCGCTTCTTGTAAACCACTTGGAGCTCGGCGGCAAAAATCCCGACGGGGTGGAAATAAACGTCACAAGCCGCTATTTCACTCGCGGCTCCAAGCCGTTTGTGGGCGTAATGGGCGAGTATCACTTTTCGCGCGGCAGCCGCGAAAACTGGAAAAAGGAGCTTGCCAAAATGAAGGCGGGCGGAATTACGATAGTTTCGACCTACATTTTCTGGATTTACCATGAGGAAATCGAGGGCGTTTACGACTTTTCGGGCGACAACGACGTGCGCGCGTTTATCGAGGACGCGCGCGAAACGGGACTTGACGTTGTGATACGCGTCGGACCGTGGGCGCACGGCGAGTGCCGCAACGGAGGCTTCCCCGACTGGCTTTTGAAAAAGCCGTTCGCGCTCCGTGAAAATAACGGCAGCTACCTTGCGCTTGTGCGCGAATGGTATTCGCGCATATACGACGAGGTAAAGGGACTTTTCTATAAGGACGGCGGCAATATTATCGGCGTGCAGATAGAGAATGAGCTTACGGACGACGCGGAGCATTTGGCGAAGCTTAAGGAAATAGCGGTTGAGTGCGGACTTATCGCTCCGCTTTACACCGTGACCGGCTGGAACAGCGCGGCGGGCGCCAAGATACCGTTAAGCGGCGTAACGCCCGTATTCGGCGCGTACTGCGAAGCGCCGTGGACTGCTCATACCGATCGGCTTGCCGCGTCGCCGCATTACCGTTTCCACACGATGCGCAACGACTCCGCCATAGGCACCGACCTAATAGAACAGACGGACGGAGACGGCTGGCGGCTGCCGTATGAACGCTACCCGTTCGCTACCTGCGAGATGGGCGGAGGCATACAGGTGACGCACCACAGAAGACCTATCATAAAGCCTATGGACATTTACGCGGTGTCGCTTGTAAAGCTGGGCTGCGGCAACAACCTGATCGGCTACTACATGTATCACGGCGGCACGAACAAAATAGGCAAGCTGTCCACTTTAAACGAGTGCAAGGCGACGGGCTACCCGAACGACTACCCGATTTTGTCCTATGACTTCCAAGCGCCCATTTCCGAGTACGGCGAAATAAGGGAACATTATCGTCTTTTGAACTTGCTGCATATGTTCGCCGCGGATTTTGGCGAAATGCTTGCGCCTATGGGCGTGGCTCAGGCGGCGGCGAACGCGGAGGACGACGGTGAAACGCTGCGTTACTGTATGCGCACGGACGGAAAAAGCGGCTTCGTATTTATAAACCATTACGAGCGCCTTACGGAGCTTTGCGACATAGAAAACGCGGTTATAGACGCCGGTGATGTTGAGTTTCCGCCGATTGACGTAAAAGGCGATGTGAGCTTCTTCATGCCGTTTAATATGGATTTGGGCGGCAGCACTCTGCGCTATGCGACGGCTCAGCCGCTTTGCGCCGTGGGCAGCGCGTACTTCTTTATGGAGATACCGAACGTGCGCGCGGAATTTAAATTCGCGGACGGCAGCACATTTACCGATAAAAGCTTCGATTATAACGGCATACATATAGAAACGCTTGACGCGTCGGCGGCAAAATACGCGCGGAAGATAGCGGGAACGCTGTACATAGGGGAAAATGACCTGTACGAAACGGACGGTAAAATACTGTGCGCCAATGGCGGAGCGTGCAAGTGCCTTAGATGGAACGGCGCGGAATTTGAAAAATTGACCGTTGGAGAGCCGTCCGGAAAAAATGCCCGTATAAGCATAGAGGACATTACCGAAGCGCCGTTTGAGCCGAAATACAAGGAAGAGCTTTCAATCGGCGGCGAGCGCAAAATCACATGGAAGAAAATCACAGCCGACACGAGCGGCGGTTTTGCCGAAATTGATATTGAGGGCGACGTGCTGCAGCTTTACGCCGACGGCGAGCTTGCAGCCGACAATTTCTACTACGGCAAAACGTGGCGCGTACCGTGCAGCCTAATATACGGAAAAGAGTGCTACATCGCCGTATCGGAAATGAAAGACGATTTTTACAGAGAATTTTAATTTGAGAAAGGGAGTATAAAAATGGAAATGACACTGCGCTGGTACGGCAGCAAATTCGACACTGTAACACTTAAACAAATAAGACAAATCCCGGGCGTGACGGGCGTTATAACGACGCTTTACGACACGCAGCCCGGCGGGGTCTGGTCAAGGGAGCGCATACGCGCTATGATTTGCGAGGTTGAGAACGCCGGACTTCACGTAAGCGGCATAGAGAGCGTGAACGTTCACGACGCGATAAAGGTCGGTACGTCCGAGCGCGACAAATACATAGCGAACTACATAGAAACGCTTGAAAACCTCGGCAAAGAGGGTATACATCTCGTGTGCTACAACTTCATGCCCGTGTTCGACTGGACGAGGAGCGAGCTTGCGCGCAAACGCCCCGACGGCAGCACGGTGCTCGCGTACAATCAGGACGACATAGACAAAATCGTGCCGGAAAAGATGTTTGAAAGCATTTCGGGCGACATGAACGGCACGGTAATGCCCGGCTGGGAGCCGGAGAGAATGGCGCGCGTCAAGGAGCTTTTTGAGATGTA